>NZ_JAPWCL010000015.1:0-62140 GCF_041433955.1 Pauljensenia sp. 20925_1_25
CGAAGGAGCGATGCGAACACTGACATGGGACCAAGGACGGGAAATGGCCCGCCACCAGCGCCTCACCCAAGATACCGGCGTGGAGGTGTTCTTCGCTCACCCCCATAGCCCCTGGGAGCGAGGAACAAACGAAAATACCAACCGACTTATCCGCCGCTACCTTCCCAAAGGAACCCCCATCACCAGCCACCAGCCCTACCTCGACGCCATCGCCTACGAACTGAACAACTGCCCCAGAGCCACCCTCGGCTACCGCACCCCCACAGAAGCATTCAACCAACTCATTGCTACCACCCATTGACACCACCGTGGCTGCGTCTGATGCTGCCGCTTGGATGTGTCGGGAGGGAATGCCCGCGGTTGGGCTTGTTGTGGGAGGTGGTGCACCCGATCCGTAGGCATTAAACCCCTTCTGATCGGGTGTAGCGCGACGGATCGGGTGTAGCGCCTCTTGTTCGGAGCCGGGCGGGTATTTCGAGGTTGTGTGGCTGCGTCTGATGCTGCCGCTTGGGTGTGTCGGGAGAAAATGCTCGCGGTTGTGCTTGTTGTTGGAGGCGGTGCACCCGATCCGTAGGCATTACACCCCTTCTGATCGGGTGTAGCGCCACGGATCGGGTGTAGCGCCACATAACAAGTGCAGCGCGTAACGAGTCCAGTGCTCACCGTACCCGTGTGCGCGAGCCGGAGCTACGTGCGTCAACGGCGTAGCAGGGCTTCGCCGTAGGAAAAACAAACAGGGGAGGGGGCCAAGCCTTGCGGCTCGGACCCCTCCTCATGTCGTATCAGCGCGGTAATATCTCCGCGTGAGCGCTACGACGATCGGCGTGTACATCAGCTGTGCAGCGTGCCCAATGACGGATCGGCTATGCGTCAACCCTGAGTGTCAGCAGCAAGCAACGCGGCGCGATACTGCCTCACTCTGCGTTCTTGCGGCGGCGGATGCGCTTGCGGGTGCGGGGCGCGCGCTCAGAACCGGCACCAGCAGAACCGGAGCCAGCAGAACCCGCAGCACCACCATCAGCCGAACCCGAACGCTGCGAATGCTCGCCGCGGCCGCGGCCACGCGTGCCGCGGTCGGAGCGACCGCCCTTGCCGGCGTTCAGCGTGCGATCACCGTCCTGGGAGCCGCGACGCGACCCGCGCGAACGCGACGCGTCCGAGGAAGAAGGCGAAGCACCACGCGACGAACGCCCACGGCCGCCACGCGAGCCACCACGCGAACCGCCACGCGCCCCGGAACGGCCGCCACGGCCTCGTCCCTCGGAGCGGGGAGCGGAGCCGCCCAGGTCTTCGAGGACCTCGGCGTCCAGGCCCGCGCGCGTGCGCTTGGCGCGCGGCAGGCGACCGGTCGTGCCCTCCGGAATGTCCAGGTCGGTGAACAGGTGGGGGGAGGTGTGGTAGGTCTCGAGCGGATCCGGCACGCCCAGGCCCAGGGCCTTGGAGATGAGCGACCAGCGCGGTGTATCGTCCCAGTCGACGAAGGTGACGGCTGTGCCGGAATGCCCCGCGCGGCCCGTGCGGCCGATGCGGTGGATGTAGATCTTCTCGTCTTCGGGGCACTGGTAGTTGATGACGTGCGTGACGTCGTCGACGTCGATGCCTCGCGCGGCGACGTCGGTGGCGACCAGGACGTCGACCTTGCCGTTACGGAAGGCGCGTAGCGCCTGCTCGCGGGCACCCTGGCCCAGGTCGCCGTGCAGCGCGCCGACCGCGAAGCCGCGGGCGGTCAGGTCCTCGCCCAGGCGGGCGGCGGTGCGCTTGGTGCGGCAGAAGATGACGGTGCGTCCGCGGCCTTCGGCCTGGAGGATGCGGGAGATGACCTCGACCTTGTTCATGGCGTGAACGCGGTAGATGACCTGCTTGACCGTGTTGACGGTCTGGTTCTGGTCGTCGGGGTCCTGCGCGCGGATGTGGGTCGGATGGACCATGAAGCGGCGTGCGAGGGCCACGACGGGACCGGGCATGGTCGCGGAGAACAGCATGGTGTGGCGGTTCTCGGGGACGCGGCTCAGCAGGGTCTCGACGTCGGGCAGGAAGCCCAGGTCGAGCATTTCGTCGGCCTCGTCGAGGACGACGGTTTCGACGCCGGACAGGTGCAGGTGGCCCTTGCGCAGCAGGTCGATGAGGCGGCCGGGCGTGCCCACGACGATGTCGGCACCGCGCTGGAGGGCTTCGATCTGGGGTTCGAAGGCGACGCCGCCGTAGATTTCGACGATGCGGGTCGACAGGTACTTGGCGGCCTCGCGCAGGTCCTGGGCGACCTGCTTGGTGAGTTCTCGGGTCGGCAGGATGATGAGCGCCTGCGGCTGGTTGGGGTTGAGCAGGTCCTCGTAGCCCTCTTCGTCTGGCGCGATGACGTCCTCGAGGACGGGGATGCCGAAGCCGAGGGTCTTGCCGGTGCCGGTCTTGGCCTGGCCGATAATGTCGTGGCGGTCCAGCGCGGGGCCCAGGGTCAGGGCCTGGATCGGGAAGGGGTGCGTGATGCCCTTGTCTTCGAGGGCGTCAACAATTGGGTCGGTGACGCCGAAATCTGCGAAGGACTTCTTGTCGAGGTTGTCGCCGCCCTTGTCAGTAATGTCAGGGGTGGCCTCTTCGACCTCGGGTGCTGCGGGCTGGATGTTGCCGAGGCGGACGACGCCTGCGGAGTATTCGACGGACGAGGCCTGGGCGGGGGCCTGCGCGGAGGGCGCGGCCTGCGTGGTGGTGTCGTTGTCGGGGGTGGGTTCGAGGGCCTCGGTGTTTGTGGTGGTCACGATCTGCCTTGTCTCCCGGGCTTTTCCGGGGTTGGGGTCGGTGCCGATCGCGCAATGTCTAGCGCGGGGATTCTCGTCCGCGCGAACGTGTGATGTGCAAAAAGAATGCGACCGGGCGTCCGGTGGTCGCTTTTCAGTGTAATCGTGTGAAGCGGGCGAGCGGGGGAGGTGCTGGTCACAGAGGGAGTGAGAACGTGTGGATTGTGTGGACAGTGGGAGCCAGGGCGCTTGTCAGGCACTATGCTGGACTCATGGCTCATGAATATGTTTCTGTCCCGGCCGACGACACTGATGTCCTTGGTATTCTCGCGTATTCTTCGCTCGCGTTTATGACGCGCCTGGCGAAGGACGGAGAGCAGGCCCCCACGTTTGAGGCACACGTGGAGCACGCGCGCATGGCTGCGCAGTGTTTCGCGCTGTATCAGCAGCTGGAGGTGTGGTGCGAGCACCGTGACTTTGACTTGATGGAAGCCGCTAGTGCGTTTACGAGCGCGTATGACGATTTGGATGCGCGCACCCGTCCGACGACGTTCGCGGAGCGCTCGGTGAAGACCTTCATTACGCGCGGCATGCTCGGTGACATGCTGATTCGTGTTGCCCGCGTCCATGGCCTGTTTGAGGGCATCGAGGACGTGTGGCCCTTCGAGCAGGGGCATTGGGTGCGCGCGCACCTGGGACCGCAGATTGAGGCGGACCCGCAGCTGGCGGACCGCCTGTCTCTGTGGGGTCGACGCGTGGCGGGTGAGGCCCTCGGCCTCGTGCGAGCCACGCTGTTCACCTATCCGCAGCTGGCGATGACGCCGGACAATGTCGATGAGATCACGGAGTACGTGATCAAGCGTCACGGTGAACGTATGAAGGACATTCACCTGAAGGCCTGAGGCTACAGGGGATAGACGAGGCCGGGGAGCGCGAGCGGTTCAGTTCCGCAGTTCGTTCCCCGGCCTCGTTCGTCTGTGCGGGTCAGTGGATCGCGAAGCCGACGCGACGCTCGGTCTTGCTGGCGATCTGCACGTAGCCGAGGGCGTTGGCGGGAACGAGGGTGCGCTGGCCCTTGGTGTCGGTGAGGTCGAGGACGCCGTTGGGGGTGGTCAGGGCCTCGTGAACTTTGGCCATGAGCTCGCCTTCGGTCATGTCGACGTCGAGACCGAGCTGGCGCGTGTTATCGCGAATGCCGATGAAGATCTCCATGTTGACTCCTTGCTGGAAAATGTCGTCACGCCCATCATATGTGCCGCAGATGTGGGTGGGGTCTGCCAGTATTGCGTCATGAGCGAAATCAAGGTCAGGTTGCGGCGTCGCCCGGAGGGTTGGTGGCGTCTTCCTGCGCTGAATGAGGCGCAACGCGCGGTTGTCGAGGGAGCGCAGCACTCGGATGTGATTGCCCGCGGGGCACCGTCGTCGGGGCGCAGTACGTGTGCGCTCGCGGTGTTCGAGCAGGCGGTCGCCCGGGGCCATTCCGCGTTGATTCTCGCTCCTGATCGCACGCGCGCTGACGTATTGACGCCGCGCGCGCAGGCGCTCGGCCCGTCGGTGGTACGTCCGGTGCGCACGCCCGCGTCGTTTGCGTATCAGGTGGTGGCGACGTGGCGCACTCAGCGCGAGGTTCCTCTGGAGGGCGTGGAGCTGGTGACGGGCGCGGCTCAGGATCAGCTGCTGGCAGAGCTGTTGCAGACTGTGGAAGCACCCTGGCCCGAGGATATTGGCGAGCAAATGCGCGCGATGCCGGCGTTTCGCGCGGAGCTGCGTAACCTGGTGGCGCGCGTGGGCGAGGCCGGAATGGACTCGGAGAAGCTGACGCAGGCCGGAGCACGTTTCGGGCATCCCGAGTGGGAGGGGGCGGGTGCGATTGTTGCCGCCCTGGAGGAGGGACCCGAGCGGTCCCCGGAGTATCCGCAGACGCTGCGCGTGGACCTGTCGCGCATCCAGTCCCTGGCTGCGGACCTGATTGGCGCGTGGGAGGGGGACTCTCAGGTGCGTGGCGTGCAGGCTCCGTGCCCGGTGCCGGATGTTGTCATCGTGGATGACCTGCAGGATTGCACGCCCTCAACGCTGACGCTCCTGACTGCGTGCCGGGGCGCGGGTGCCCGCATCGTCGCGTTCTCGGATTCGGACGTGGCCGTGGCTGGGTATCGTGGGGGAGAGCCGCACCTGGACCGCAGGCTCGCTAGCGCCCTCGGCGTCGAGATCGCTGAGTTGGGTCAGGTGTATGACACGTCCCGCGTCGTGCGTGACTTGGCTCGACAGGCCTGCTCGCGTATCGCGCAGTCGGGGTCGCCCGCGCGACGCGACGCGGACGTCGCCCAGGATGCGCCCACGGGTGCTCTGGTGACGCACCTGGGTGCCACGCCCTCGCAGATGGGCGCACTCATCGCCCGCGCCCTGCGTGCCCGGCACCTGCATGACGGCATCGATTTTGCGGACCAGGTCGTCATTGTGCGCAGCTCCTCCATGGTTGCTGAAACCAGGCGCTACTTGGCGCGCGGCGGCGTTCCCCTGGCCGGTGGCGGGCGTGCTTTCGACTTCGCGTCGCAGTCCACGACGCGCCTTCTCTTGGACCTCGTGACTATTCCGACGGGGGAGAGTGACACGGACGTGGCCGTTCGGCGGGAGCTGGCCGAGCGCCTCTTGCCGTCGGCTCTGGTCGGGGCGGACGCCCTGGCGGTCCATCGGCTGCTGCGTCGCCTGAATGCTGCGCGCGCCTTGGCCGCCGAGGAGGTGGGCGACGAGGTGGCGGTTATCCCGCTGACGGTAGCCGACCTCGTTGATGATCCCGACACGTGGCGACCCACGCTCGAGAAGGGGGCCGAGGCCCCGGGGCGGCGCGGGTGGAACGACCGAGCCCTGGCGCGTGTGCTGACGAAGGCAGCGCGCATGTGGGAGTTGGCCCGCCAGCGCGACACGCGCCCGCAGGAACGCTTGTGGGAATTGTGGGAGGCGTGCGGCGTCGCCGAGGACTGGCGCTCGCGGGCCATCCGATCGGACGAGGCCTCGGCGTGGTTTGACGATCAGCTGGACGCGGTCGTGGCTCTCCTGCGTGTCGCGGACGTGTGGGAGCAGCGCAACCCAGCTGGTTCCGCGCGTGATTTCGCCTCGGAGCTGCTTTCCGGATCGGTTCCTATCGACACGATTTCACGCGTGGGCGTGCGCCCCGGCGGTGTCGAGGTCCTCACACCCGCGCAGGCGATGGGCCGCCACTGGCAGGTCGTGGTTCTCGCGGGCCTGCAGGATGGGGCATGGCCGAACATGCGGCTGCGTGACCGGATTCTGCGCGCTGACCTGCTCGCGGACGCGGGCGCGGGCCGCACGGTCATCGGCGACGACGGGCGTGAGGAACTCATCGACTCTACGCGGGCCGCGCGCCGAGCCGTGCTGGACGACGAGTACCGCCTGTTCGTGGCTGCTGTGACGCGCTCGCGGTGCTACCTGCACGCGGGGGCTGTGCGCTCGGAGGATGCCGCGCCCTCCGTGTTCTTCGACCTGGTGGCGCGCCTGGCGGGTACGCCTCGAGAGAACGACGTGGTGCCGCTCGATGCTGTGGAGGCGCCCTTGTCCCTGCCTGGGCACATCGCGGATCTGCGTGCGCGTGCGGCTTCCTCCGATGACACGGTGGACGCCCAGCTTGCGGCGACGCTCCTGGCTCTCATGGCCCGTGAGGGCATCACGTCGGCGCAGCCGGAGCGCTGGCTGGGCGCGGGTGGCACACCCACGACCAACGAGGAATGCCAAGGTGACGTGAAACTCTCTCCGTCCCAGTTCGAGCGGGCGTTGGCCTGCCCTCTGCGTTGGTTCCTTACGACTATCGGCGCTGACGGGCCGTCGAATGCGGCGGCCAGTTTGGGAACCCTCGTTCACGCGCTGGCGGAGGAGAACCCGCACGGGACGCCGGAGGAACTGACCGAGGCGCTTGAGGCGCGTATCGAGGAGCTGGGCTACAACCTGGACACGTGGGCCGGACGACACGCGGATCGTCGTGCGCACGCCATCGTCGACAATCTGGCTTCCTACCTGGTGGGCGTGCCCGGCCGGGTTGAGGTCGAGCAGATGGTGGAGGCCCAGGTCGAGGGCGTGACGATTCGTGGCCGCATGGATCGCCTCGAGCACGTCGACGAGGGAGTGCGCGTCACGGACTTGAAGACGGGCAAGAGCGGACACAGCGCGAAGACCGTCCCGGACAATCCTCAGCTGGCGGCCTACCAGATGGCACTCCTCGCCTCGGGGGCGCAGGTGGCCGGGGCGCGCATCGCGCTGCTCGGTGGGGACAAACCGAAGACTTTCGATCAGAAGCCCCTGGAGGGGAAGACGTTGGAGGAGTGGCGGGGCAAGGTACGCGAGGTTGCTGCCATTGCGCGCGGCCCTTACTTCGAGGCGACCCCCTCGGAGGATGCATGCCGGTACTGTTCCTTTGACCGGCTGTGCCCGGCGCGTGAGCGCGGCCGCAAGGTGGTGGAGTGACGTGGGAAAGGACAACGCCATGAAGCTAAGCGCGATGCAGATCCAGGCAATCGTCGACGCGACGAAGACGCCGACGCCGGAGCAGGTACGCGTCGTCGAGGCCCCACGCCGCCCCCTCTTGGTCGTCGCGGGTGCCGGGTCGGGTAAGACCGAGACCATGTCGATGAGGGTGCTCTGGCTGTTGGCCAATTACCCGGACCTGACCCCGGCCTCGATCCTGGGCTTGACTTTTACCCGCAAGGCCGCGGGGGAGCTGGGCGACCGCCTGCGCGAGCGTATCCGCCTGCTGTCGCGTGAGATGCCGCAGATGCGCGAGCGTCTTGACGAAGACCCGGTGGCCCTGACATATAACTCCTTCGCGGAGCGCATCGTGTCCGAGCACGGGATGAGGATCGGCATCGACCCCGATTTCGCTATGCTTTCCGAGGCCGGTGCGCTCGACCTGATGACGCAGATCGTCGAGGCGTGGCCCACCGACTTGGACGAGACCCTGAGCCCCACCGGCGTGGTGGGTAAGATCCTGCACCTCGCCGGTGAGATCGCTGAGCACGGCTACACGGTCGAGACTGCGCGCGAGGCCCTGGAGGAGTTCGGCCGGGAGCTTGAGCAGGTGGGCCGGGGAAACGAAGCGGCTCGCAATGTCATTGATGCGAACCGCCGCCGTCTCGCGTTCCTCGGTCCCATCGAGGCCTATCAGCAGCGCAAGCGCGACATGGGTGTTCTCGATTTTTCGGACCAGCTGGTCCTGGCAACGCGCATCGTGCGCGAGGCACCCTCCGTGCGCGCCGCGCTGCGCGACGAGTTCCGCGCGGTCCTCCTCGACGAGTTCCAGGACACGTCCGTCATCCAGATGGAGCTGCTCTCCACGCTGTTCGGCGACCACGCTGTTACTGCGGTGGGCGACCCGAATCAGGCGATTTACGGGTGGAGGGGGGCCTCGGCCTCGTCCCTGGAGACGTTCCTGGAGCGCTTCCAGACGGGGGTCGCCGAGGAGGACCAGACCCTCACCTTGTCCACCGCGTGGCGCAACGACGTGTCGATTTTGGACGCGGCGAATCGCGTGGCAGCGCCGCTGCGGGAGGTAGCTTCCTATCAGCAGGGTAAGGATGCACTCAAGGCGCAGTCGCCTGTTCTGGTGCCTCGTCCGGGCGCGGGGCAGGGCAGGGTTGAGATCGCCTATACGCAGGCCTACGACCAGGCCCTGGCGGCGATGGTCGACTTCGTGCAGCGGGTGCGCTCGCAGCCGGTCAAGGACGGCAAGCGGCGAACGGTCGCAGTCCTCAGCAGGCGTCGCAAGGACTTCCCGCTGATTGATGCCGCCCTGCGGGAGGCCGGTATCCCCACGGAGATTGTGGGGCTGGGTGGCCTGCTGGATCAGCCCGCTGTGCAGGACGTGCGTGCGGCCCTGGAGTTGGCGTACGACGTGGCGGCCTCCCCGTGGCTGGCGCGCCTCCTGGCGGGCATCGACCTGGGGGCCGCCGACCTGATGGCGCTGGGGGACTGGGCGCGCTTCCTGGCGCGTGCGGAGGGGCTGAATCCTCATCAGGCCGTGCTTCTCGATGCTGTGGATCGTCCGCCGACGCCCGGGTGGGCCGACGAAGGCCGTCCTGCGATCAGCGAGGAGGCGGTGCGCCGCGTGCGCCTGCTGGGCGAGCGCCTGCAGCAGGTCCGTGAGGGCGTGGGGCGCTCAATCACGGAGCAGGTCGAGCGCGCGATCCTCATCATGGGGACCCTGGATGACGTCATCGCGGATCCTCTATCGATGGGTGGGCGTGCCGCACTGGACGAGTTCATCGCCGTGACCGCGGCCTACGAGAAGGAGACGCCCGGCGCGTCCCTCGGGTCTTTCCTGGCCTATCTGGATATGGCGGATAAGCGCGAGGACGGACTCGATGCGCCGCTGGGTGAGCCGGATCCCAAGGCCGTGCAGATCCTGACGATTCACGGCTCGAAGGGCCTGGAGTGGGACGGCGTCGTCGTCTTTGGTATGAGTGACGGCGTGTTCCCGTCGCATCGGAGCAAGACGCGGTCGTGGCGGGATGAGCCGCCCAAGTCGACGGCTTGGGTGACGGATAACGGCGCGTTTCCTCACCCGTGGCGCGGGGATAAGGCCGATCTGCCTCCCTTCGAGTTCGATGTCGAGGGCGAGAAGAAGCCGTCGACCGCGTTTAAGAAGTGGTTGGAGGGCGAGTACGGTGCCTCCCTCGGCGAGCATGCGGAGCGTGAGGAGCGTCGCCTTGCGTACGTGGCGATGACGCGTGCGCGCAGCGCGCAGTTGCTCGTGGGTTCGTGGACCTCGCAGATGGACAAGAAGGTCAGGCATCCGTCGCGCTACCTCATGGAGGCCTGTGCCGAGTTGGTGGGTCAGACGGAGACGGTCTCGGAGGATGTTGTTGAGCGGTTGGGCCAGGGGGCCGCGTGGTCCTCAGGTTCTTGGCGCGACGTGGGGGTGGAGTCGGCCGACGGTTCAGCCGTGTGCGTGCTTGCTCCGGCGCCGTCGAAGGAGGAGCAGGCGAGCCTCGGTGGGGCGCAGACATCGGAGGCTTTCCCACCGGCACCCGGCCCGTCGCGTCAGCGTGTCGCGGCGGCGGCAGCTTCTGTGCGCGCTCAGATGCGGGAGCTCGCGCAGGATCGGGATGTGTTCGAGGCCTTGGCCGAGCTGGGTGATGACCCCGCGGTGAGGGACACGGTTGCCCTCATTGAGGAGGATCGACTGGGGCGTCAGGTGCCGGTCGTGGACCTGTGGGCCGAGCGCGTGCCGGCGACGTCGGTGTCAGCGATGCTGCAGGACGCGGATGAGTTTGCGCGCGATATGCGCCGACCGATGCCGGTTAAACCCAGCTCGTTTTCCGCCCTGGGCACGGTTTTTCATGCGTGGGCCGAGCGCGAGCTGCACGTCGCGGGAGCCGATCCTGCGTCCGAGGCCGTGGATCCTTCTGCGGTCGCGTCCGGCGAGGACGTCGCGTTGGCTGGCGGTGACGACGGTGCAGACGAGGCCCTGCTGACGATGAAGGAACGCGAGCTGCTCGAGAGGCTGCGCGAGAACTTCCGCGCGTTCGTCGCGGGGGAACTGGCGGATTACCAGGCCGTCGCCATCGAAGAGGCCTTCTCTGTGGAGGTGGGTGGCGTGTCCGTGCAGGGCCGCATCGACGCCGTCTTCGAACGCGTGAGCGGGGAGGGACAGCGCTTCCTGGTAGTCGACTGGAAGAGTGGTCAGCCGGTTACGCGTCAGACGAAACCGGAGAAGCTGGCCTATTTTGCGACGCAGCTACGCCTGTACCGGCGTGCATGGGCTGCCCGCATGGGCGTCGATCCCTCAGAGGTCGGCGCGATGGTCGCGTTCCTGGCGGGGCCGTCGCACTACACGCTGGAATCGCTTGAGCGGATGCTTGGCGGCGGTGTGCAGCCGCTGGACGAGGCCGTGAAGGGGGCACTGAGCTGACGCTGGCGCAGCGCCATGTCCGCGTGGAGGCAAAACTCCTGTCGTTGGGGCAACGCGCTACAGGGATGTACGCCGGTCCTTCTCGATCACGGATGCCCAGTGAGAGTCGCCCGCCTCAGCGTCGCTCGATGTTTTCGAGATAGCGTCGGACATCTGGTCGCACCACTCGTGCATGGTATCGCGGCGTCTTTTGGCGTCTGATTCGAGCTTGCTATAGCCGGAGGAAACAACCAGAAATCCCCAGTTGATACTGCCCGATGGGAGAGTGATCTCGTCAACTTCACCTCGCAGGGTGTCGTGCCTGTCCTTGCGTCGAGTCATCTCTGCGGGGTCGCAGGCAAATGATGTTGTCATGGCTGGCGTGCCTCCTCGTCATCGGGGCGGAAATAGAGGTCGTTGTCGGCGGCGTATTGGCGTGCGGTGTCCATGAGCTGGGGATCTTGCTCGAAGCACACCACGGGCGTTGGCCAGCGCTTGCCGTGGGCAGGAGGTTCCATGTCGATGAGCGTAAAGGTCCCGACCTTCTCGAGGGTTGCGCTCTCACCGAGCTTCAGCGTCTCATTCAGGTTGGATGGAGCATTATCACCGTTGAGCCAATAGACGCGAATATCTGCTTGGGGGGTACCGTTCATGACAGTTGCTTTAGCCCCGTTGACAACGAGAAACGGAACGCCATCAATGACAGGTGTCCAAATTGCAGAGGGAAGATCAATTATTGTTCCGCCGCATTGTTCCATTTTCTGTTCTTCTTCTCTAAGGGTGCATGCGCCGATCAGGCCTATAGTGAGGATTGTCGTGGCGATTAATGTTATGGCGCGTTTGAGGATGTTTTTCACCAGAGGGATCCGATCGCGACGTCTCCGTAGTACTTCTCGAAATCGTCCCAGGAGATCGTGAACTCTCCGTCGGGCGTTGGGGCGTCGCAATGAGGAATCGAATTGAAAACGTCGCTTTTCGCGGACTGGAGGCCTTCGTTGAAATTGTAGAGACGTCTTATCCCTCGTAGGCACGCCTCATCGTAGTTGTCGCGGGCTTGTCCAGCCCATGTCGAGATTGAGGACTTAATTGAAGAGAGGTCGTTCTCAGCAGCATTTGCATTCGTTGCCGCGTCGCTAAGCCCATCTCTCACGCCTGCGATCGCGTCAGCGTTCCCAGGTGGGTCTGACACGTAGTTCGAGAACCAGCCCATGTGCGTCTCCCTTGTCTCACCATCATGCCGACTCTAACCATTGTGAAGTGTTTCGTCAATGTTGGTGGGCGGTGTCATTGGGTGTCAGCAATTTTGTGTGGCGGTGTGGCTGTTTGGAGGTTGGTTGTGGGGTGTCGTCGGATGCTTGGAGTCGAGGATCGCGCGGTGATCATGGCGGGGTTGGAGGCGGGTTTGTCCCAGGGGCGCGCTCCCCGCGGATCAGCGGACGCTTGCGCGCGGAGGCGTGTGGCACACTGCCCCAGAGCCACCCTCGGCTACCGCACCCCAACAGAAGCATTCAACGAACTCATTACTACCATCCATTGACACCACCGGATGTTACGAGCAGTATCCGCGTTCTGTGAGGACGAATTATCAAATTCCTTGTTATTGCGCGAAAAGATTGGCCTCGAAGGAGTAGCGCGATGCTCGGTAGATGTGGTCGCCGTACTCCACGATGCGTCCGGAGGGATCGTATGTCGTGCGCTGCGTCGTAAGCAGGGCAGCACCGCGATGCTCGGACAGAAGCTTGGCCTCCTTGGTGGTCGCGCTGCGCGCCCCGATGACCTGTCGGGCTGAGGTGAGGGTGACGCCTCGCTCGCGCATGAGGTCGTAGAGGGAGCCAGACTCGAGTTCCTGCATCGTGGGGGCAATGTCCGCTGGAATGAGGTTTGTGAGTACAGCGATCGGTTCGTTGTTCGTAAAGCGCGTGCGTTCGATGTGAACGATCAGCGTTCCTGCCTCGATCTTCAGCGCCTCGGCCTCGGCCTCCGTGGCGGGGTGCGCCTCGTAGCGCTGGATCGTCGTCTGGACCTTGTGGCCGGCCTCAACCAGGTCCTTCATGAGGGAGGTGAGTTCCATGGGGCGGTGAACTTGGCTCGGGGAGACGATCGTGCCGACGCCGCGGCGTCGTGTCAGTAGGCCGCGGTCGACGAGACGCTGCAGGGCCTGGCGCGCGGTTGGGCGTGAGACGCGCAAGCGAGCAGCCATCGATAGCTCGTCTTCGAGTCGAGTGTCTGCGGGCAACGCTCCGGTGTTGATGAGTTCAGCGATGGGTTCGGAGATCTGAAAGTACAACGGAACGGGAGAAGAGCGATCCAGCGTAATGTCCGGGATGTAAGGCGTGCTAGTGGCAGCCTTGGATGCGTTGGGCATAGGTGACCTTCAGTATGGCAGGACTTTGGCCTCGTGAGATAAATACAGTTACATGGTATCAGGATCCATAGGGAGGTGGAGTAGCGGCGCGTCGAGCTGTATTGTATGGACAAAGTGAGGTGATTGTGTGTCGATAAGGCATATGTGGTAGGTCGGGCTTGAGAGGCGCCCCAATGGGGAGAAAAGGCCAACATGTTGCTGGATCGTCGCAATGTAGATATCCCGACAATGGGCCGCTTGGGCATCGACGTCAAGCCCAAGGGCCTGATCCCAGCGTCATTCCGAGATCAGGCCCTATAGGAAGCCGCATAATGGCTACGAATGAGCGCGTCCAAGAATTTAGGACGCAGGTCAGCGCCCCAGGTCTGACGGTCCCGCTTCGCGCGCCACGGCCTCGTCGATGACGGAGGCGACTTCGCGTGCGACGGACGCCCAGGTGAAGTGCTCGTGCACGCGCGCCCCGACGGCGGCGGCGCAGGACGCTCGGCGCACGGGGTCGGTGACGGCTTCGCGCAGGGCGGGTACGAGGGCATCCGTGAGTTGCGCGGACGACGCGCCGTCGACGATCCAGCCGAGGGCGGGAGAGGTGATGACCTCTTCGGTGCCGCCGCGCGGCGTCGCGATGATCGCGCAGTCGCCCAGGGCTGCCTCGAGGATGGAGGTGGGCAGGCCTTCGGGGTACATGGACGGGTAGACGAACACGTCGGAGCGGCGGTAGAGGCTCATGACGCCGGGGAAGTCGAGCTTGCCGAGGAAAGAGACCGCGGGGTCTGAGCCGTATCGGGCATGCAGCTCGTCCTCGATGGGGCCCGAACCAGCCACGGCGAGGCGGAGCGGAACGTCGGGCAGCTCGGCGCGCAGGCGCGCGAAGGCGTCGAGTAGCGCGACGATGCCTTTTTCGGCGATGAGGCGGCCCGCGTAGGAGATGACGATCTCGGAACCCTTGACTCCGCGTGGCCACTGGCGTTCGTAGCGGTCGTCGGCCACCGCCGTGTCCTCGGGGGTCACCGCGTTGTACCACACGCCCGAGGCCTCGATCCCGAAGTGCTTTAGCCACTTGTTGCAGTTGCGGGAGACCCCATAGTAGGAGGTCACGTGCTTCTTGACGAAGTGGGTGAGGCCGTGCTCGTAGATGCCGCCGAAAAAGTCGAGGACCGGGTTGCCGACGCTCATGTGTGCGGTGCCGTGCTCGATCAGGGCGACCGGGCGGCCCAGGCGATGCGCCAGGCGTGCGCCGAGCAGGCTGGTCAGGTGGAAGCGCGTGTTGACGATGTAGAAGTCGGCGTTCTCGGCCTCGACCGCGGCCATCGTTTCCTTGAAACGCTCATCGCGCTTGAAGAAGGGGTAACGCTGCTTGAACAGGCCTTTGGTCGGCAGGCGGTAGATGCGCAGGCCGTCCTTGTCCTCGAAGCGGGGCAGGGATTCGTCGTGCAGGGACGTGACGATGAAGACGTCGTAGCCGAGAAGTCGCAGCTGCTCGCTGAGGCGATCCTGGTAGCGTTCGATCCCACCCAGGTAGGGCAGGAAGAATTCCATGAAGATGGCAACTTTGACGGGGGAATGAGAGCGGTCAGCCATTGACGGACTCCGTTTCGATGGGCGCGTTGCGGACGGGGATGAGCATGAACGCGACGAAGAGGATCGCGAGCAGGGCCATGGTTGAAGCATAGGCCAGGGATGCGCCCATCATGGCGAAGGAGCGCACGAGCGGCGCGGCTGCCAGGTAGGCGGTTCCTCCCGCGATCAGGAACGCCACGAGGACTGCACGCAGGCGACGCATGGTCGCCAGCGCGTAGTAGAGGATGACGCCGGCTGCGTTGAGGGCGCCACCGAGGACGAGCACCATCAGTTCGGGCAGGTAGTCGGACACGTCCGTGCTGTACACGAGGGTCAGCAGGGGAGCGCCGATAAAGTAGGTGACGACGGCGACGAGCACGAATGCGCCCGCGGTTGTGACCAGGCCTCGGCGCACGATGGCGAAAAACTCGGTGCGCTTGCCTTCGGTCCAGCGCAGCGCCATGCGGGTCAGCAGCGGGCGGAAGACGAACAGGGAGAGCATGTTGATCGCGACCGCCGGCATGTAGATGATCGCGAAGACGCCGAGCTGCTCGTCGCCGAGGGTCGAGTGGATCGCGAAGCGCGGCGCGTTGGCCAGGTACTGGTTGAGGAATGCGGCGATGAACAGGGGCAGGCATTCCCACAGGATCCCGCCGATACCTCGCAGGTTGAACGAGGGGAGCAGGGGAAAGAGGCCACGCGCGGGCAGCCCGTAGGCGACGACCAGCACGAGGCAGGTGACCGCGAAGGTGACGAGCGTGGACAGGAGCAGGTCCTGGGTGAACCAGTACAGGCCCGACCACAGGAAGGTCGTGGTGAAGATGCGCGCGAAGCAGGCTTTGCCCGCGATGTCGAGGCGGCCCGAACGCTGGAATTCCGAGTAGTAGACATCTTCGAAGGCGTCGAAGATGCGCAGGAGTGCCATGGCCGCGATGACGGTGAAGGCCGGGTAGGGGTCTTTCGTCGACGCGGTCCACGAGTGGTAGGCGATGAGGCCGACCATGACCAGGCAGGTGAGCAGGCGGGTCGACAGGTAGGTGCCGAAGTCGAAGCGCCGCCGCACGTCGGTGACGTGGAAGGTGCGCACCTCGTACAGGCCGACGGTCTGGTACTGCTGGCCGATCGCCAGGGCTAGTGTGAACAGGCCGTACTGGGCGCGCGCGAACGTGTCGGTTGCGCCCGAGCGCATGATCGCCACGCCCATGATGACCACGGCCAGGCTCGACATGAGGGAGGCGGCGGTGTTCCACAGGTAGTCGCGTCCCAGCTGCCCGCGTGAGTCGAGTGCTTCCTCGGTGGTTTCGACTGCGGTGTCCGGGTCCGAGGCCTCGGGCAGGGACGAGGCCGTGGTGTCCTTCTCGCTCACTCGTCTGCTCCGTCCTGCGAGGCGGGGCCGGGGTCGCACGGGCCAAACACGATGTGGAAGGGTTCGTGCGTTTCACGGTCCTGCGGGTCCGGCACGCGCATGTAGTCGCCGTAGCCGCGGGTGAGCACGACGTCGTAGGCCGCCGGGATGCGCACGGTGATGTCGTCGAAGGGGACGGACTTCGCGGGGAACAACTCGCCCTCCGACGCGCTCCAACGCCGGGGATCGCGCGTCGAAAAATCGCCGTACAGCGTCGTGCCGTCGGGAGCCATCTGCGGGTTCTCGCGCCCCTTCAGGGCGGATCGCAGCCAGCGGCGGTACAGCGAGGCCTCGTTCACGCGCAGCGCCCGCATCCCCCAGTGCGCGCACGCCATGGCCGCCGAGGCCAGCTGGCGTGCCGGCGTGGGCAGCCCCGTTGGGGGGTTGGGGATCGAGCGCAGGAACATGAGGCGCGCCCACAGCCACGTGCCGCGCGACTGGGAGCGGAAGCGCGCCGGGTCTGCCGCGATCTGGTCCAGGACGAACAAGTCCACGCCGATCGGCATACGGAAAGGGCGGTCCTTGGCGACCTTCGAGACGAACTCGGAACCCTTCAGCCCCAGCACGCCGAAGCTGATCGGATAGTTGGGGTGCGAGGCCGGGGACGCGATGAAGAACTCGTCCCCGAGGAGCGCGGGGGCCTCGGCAATGAAACGCTCGTAGTCTTCGCGCGGCATGCATACGTCCCCGTCGTCGTCCCATGGGATGAAACCTTGGTGACGCACAGCGCCGATCGTTGTGCCGCCGTAGGCGACGTAGCGCACGCCCAGGAGGGAACATACGCGGTCAATCTCAGCCAGGCATCGCCTGGTGACGCGCTGGATAGCTGCCAGAGTTGCGGGATCTGCCGCGCTCATATCTCTCCGATCCTTCGATGGGACCTGGGGCTTACAGGGAGTCGGCGTAGGGGCCGAAGTCGATGACGGCTGCCTCGTGGTTGTACCGCTTCTCCGGCGGGGGCAGCTGCATGTAGTCGCCGTATCCGGCGCGCAGGAGCGAGTCGTACTCGTGCTGGATCATGACGGTGATGTCTTCGAAGGGGACATCCAGCGTCGGGAAGAACTCTTCCTCGCGCACGATCCAGTTCTGCGGGTCACGCATCGTGAAGTCTGCGTAGACGCCCGTGCCCGTTCCCTCGTAGCGGCGAACCGCCTTCTCCCAGCGTTCTTGCAGGCTGCGCGGGGTCGCACGCACGGCCTTCAGACCCAGGTGTGCCACGGTCGTCGCGGAGAAGATCAGCGCCTTTTTCCACGTGGGCGTGTTAATCAGGTGGGGGCGAGGCGTGCCCTGCAGGAAGAGGAGGCGGCCCCACAGCCACGACTGGCGAGACATCTTCCGGAACGCCTTCTCGTCGGCAGGAATCTCATCCAGGGGCAGAATGTCCAGGAAGAACGGCATGCGGTACTTCGAGTTCTTGTCCGCCTCGGGGATCAGGAGAGTGCCCGGCATGACCATCTTCGTGAACATGAAGGGGAAGTCCTCGCGCGTGCGCGTGTTGTCCAGGCGGAAACGCTCATCCAACAGCGCGGGAGCTTCCGCCAGGAAACGCTCATAGTCGGCGCGCGTCATCATCACGTCGATGTCGTCGTCCCAGGGGATGAAGCCCCCGTGTCGAATCGCGCCAATCGCGGTGCCGCCGTAGACCGCGTAGGACACTCCGATGCGTCGGCACACCCGGTCCAATTCAGCCAGGATCAGCGTCAGGAGTTTTTGGACCTTGCGCAGGTCGGCGTCGGGCGTCGTCATAAGTCCTCCGAATACGACTAAGCGGGTGGGCGCAAGCGCGCCCACCCGCCATTGTCTCATGCCTGGGAGCTGGTGACCTTCTCCGTGCGCTTGGGAAGCAGGTCACCCCAGTTGGACGTGGCCGCCAGGACCGTGCCGACCAGGATGACGACGCAGCACAGGACCTGGGTGGCCGTCGGGATCGTTCCCTGCAGCACCAGGGCAAAGATGATCGCCCACGCCGAGTAGGAGATGTTCAGGGCCATGCCGCGCGAGGCGCCGATGGCCGACAGGGCCTTGTAGTAGAAGAGGTACGAGGCCGTTCCAGCCAGGCCGGCCAGGGCCACCACGCCCGCGGACAGGGTGGCCAGCGAGTGCAGCGTGAATCCGAAGACGCCCGCGATGGGGGCGACGATGAAGAGGTAGACCATGGCCGATGTCGTCTCGCGGATCTGCAGGGCCACCTCGTTATCCACGGCCTCGTCGCGCATACCCCACGTGAGGAGCACGGCCTCGGACCCCCAGCCGATCACGCAGGCCAGGGCACCCGCGACACCGAGCAGAGCGTTGCCGCCCTCAACGGGGTCGGAGGTCGCCGACAAGCCCGTCACCACGATGGCACCGAGCGCGACCAGCAGAGCAATGATCTGGCGAGGGGCCATCCGCTCCTTCAGGAGGGCGAATGCCAGCAGCGTTCCCAGAGCCGGGTAGAACGTCGAGATGATAGCCGTCAAGCCGGGGCCGATGTTGTCGATCGCGATCAGGTAGCCGCTCATGCCGATCGGGCCACCCAGGAGCGCGGCAGCGATGACCGATTTACCCGGGCGCGTGCGCAGCGCCGCCGCGGTGTCCTTCAAGCGGCCTCGGAGAGCCATATAGACGACCAGGATGAGCGCGCACGCGACGTCATGCAGGACCGCGCCCGCGAGCGCCGACTGGCCGAAGTTGAGGAAGGGGGTCATCGCCAGCGCGATCGCTAACACGACCGTGTCGAGGCCCCATAGTACGCCTGAGAAGAAGCCGTAACGCTTGCCGCCGTGCTGAGTTTTCATGCCAGCTCACCCTCCTGGGAAACCTGCGCGCCCGAGGTCGAGGTGGCCTCGTACGAAGCGAGCAGGGAATCGATTGTGCGTGTTGCGTGCGAGTAGTAGATGTAGAGCCATTCGCCCACGTCGTCGCCTTCGGCTTCCTTGACTAGCGCCCATAGGTACCAGCACCAGCCGGCGAAGACCTCGTAGGCGAAGAAGTGGCGTGCCTCGCGCTCGGTGGGGGTGTGGCCCAGGTAGTACTCGAGAGCGGCGGCCGCGCGCTCGCGGGTCATCTCTGCCGTGCACACGGTCATCGTGCCGAAGTCGGCTGCCATGTCCGACATGCCCGCGTACTCCCAGTCGATGAGGCTGATGTTGCCGTCCTTGTCCACCAGGAAGTTCGGGGGGAAGAAGTCGTTGTGCGAGGGGACTTTATCGAAGCCGTCCGCGTCCGCGAAGGCCTTCAGACGCAGGACCTTGTCGCGCAGCTCAAAGTATCCGGGCACGTCGATCGGACCGAAGGTCTTCAGGATGCCCTCGTAGCGCAAGCCTTCGGTGACGAAGTCGAAGGAGCGGTCCAGGACTTGGCCGGAGGTGTGCAGGGCGCGGTCCATCTCCATGGCCGCTTTCAGTTCTTCGGGGCGGGTCACGTCCAGGTTGCGCACGTCGCGCACGAAACGTGAGAGCTTCCATCCCGCCGCCGGGTCGCCCGTGATGAAGGTATCGTCGATGCCGAGTTCGGCGGCCAGGTGCAAGCCGGCGAACTCTGCGCTGCGGTCCACGATCTTTTCCGTGCCGATGCCGGGGTGACGGTAGACGTATTCGTCATCGCCCACCGTGAAGTGGCACGACAGGTTTGTGATGCCCTGCTTGAGGGGGTAGAAGTCGCGGATCTCCGACTTTGCGCAGCCCAGAGTCTCGACGATGTGGTCGAACACCTCGGAGTCGACGTTTTCGATGAACAGCGGATCGAAGTCGCGCAGCTCGTCGACCGAATCGAACTCGTGGATAACGCCGTTGGGGTAGCGGCGGATCACCATGTCGAACGACTTGATGTGATCCAGGTAGATGGATTCCCACAGCTTCGAGACTGTCTCGGGCTTGTCGTAGACCTGTTCGAGGATCTCGCGGAACGTTGCGGAGAAGTTGCGGTCGAAGTAGACGTGGCCGAGCATGACCCACGCGTCCTCGCCGCCCACGGTCGCGCCCGTGATGCGGTCGCCCGCGCCCACCTTGATGCACCACTCGTCGGTGGGACCCTCGACGTAGTTGGCCGAGTAGTAGGACTTGTAGACGTAGGGTTCGAAGGGGTTCGTCGTGAAGTAATCGTCCGAGGAGCACACGTAGGTGTTGTCCAGGCGTTCCCTCACGCGCCACAGTGACCCGTTGTTGTTGCGCGTGGCATACTCGCGGTTGACGACGATGTCGACGCCGTACTTGTCGGCCAGGTAGAAGAAGTATTCCTTCTTGTAGCCGACGACCAGCGCGATATTCGTGATGCCGACCTCGTGGAGCTGACGAATCTGACGCTCGACCAGGATCTCGCCGCGCACCTTGAGCGTGCCCTTGGGGCGCTCGTAGCTGATGGGGGCGAATCGTGAGGAGAGGCCGGCGGCCATGATGACGGCACCCGTGACGCGATAGGGTTCCAGTGCTGCGCGTCCCGCGTCGGTGATTGCGCGGTCTTCGATGTAACCGGCGGCCTCGCACTCGCGTGTCGCTGTGTTGACGCGGCCCAGGCTCATGTCGGTGGCCACGGACAGCGCGCGCTGCGTGAGGGCTGCGCCCTCGCGAGCAAGAGCGGTCAGGATGTTGAATTGGGGTTCGCTGAGAGTGCCAACGTTCGTCGAGGGCATGCGATCACCTTTCGTTCACGAGAGATAGCTAAGCGCTACATGTTCGAGCGTAGCACTCACGGTGCTAATTATGAACATATGGTGGTGGTTTCCACAAGGTCGATGTTCGGCTCGTGGTCTGACGAATCTTGACAGGTCGAAGCATGAGGCCCGTAGACGTCACGCGCTCCGCAGTATTACTCGTCTGACGCTGCACGACAGCCGCGCAGCGACGAACCCGTTAACTCATCGTAGACAGCGCGCAGCTGATCCACCGACCCGCGCAGTGAGCGCTCAGCCTCCACCCACGCGCGGCACGCCGCCGCGCGATCCGCGCGCTCCTCGTCCGACCACGCCAAGGCCTCGTCGATGGCGCGAGCCAGGGCATCCGGCGTGCGTTCGCCGGTGAGCAGCGAGGCTCCTGGCGCGGTCATTTCCGGCGTTCCGCCCGTGCGATACGCGACGACGGGTACGCCGCACGCCTGTGCCTCCAGCAGCACGAGGCCTGCCGCCTCCTGTCGCCCCTGCGTCGGCTTCGTCGGCAGCGCGAGGATGCGGGCGCGTCGCATCCACTCGCGTACGCGCTCGCGCGCAAGCGGGCCGGTCAGCGTCACGTGCGCAGGGGCGCTCGCGCGCAGGGAGGGAGCCAGCGGGCCGTCGCCCACCAGCACCAGGCGGTGCGGGCGGCGCTCGACGAGAGACGAGGAGGCGCGCACTAAGTCATCCACTCCCTTCAGGCGGCTGAACGCCCCCACGAACAGGACGATGGGAACCTCGGGCGAGTCGGCCCCCTCGGCGGCGAGGCCAGGGTTCCCCTCAGGGACGAGGTCGGGGCGCGTTCCCGGGGCCGCGCCGGGGGAGGGGGTCCACCACTGCGTGTCCACGCCCTGATAGTGCACGCTCAGCCGCGCCGGATCCGCGCCCGCACGAAGCGCCACATCCGCCAGGTAGCGCGACACCGCGAGGAGGCGGGTTGCGCCCTCGAAGGCCGCGCGGCGATTGCGGGCGTTCCAAGCTGCACCCAGGCCTCGTCCCAACCTCGGGTAGGCATCCCCTCCGTGCAGCGTCACGACCAGCGGCACACCCGTCTCCCGCGCCGCCCCCACGGCCGGCAGGGACCAGGTGGCCTGATGCTGGTGAATGACGTCGGGTCCCCACGAGGAAACAGCGCGGCGCATCGCCCCCAGGCCTCGTGCCTGCGAGGCCACCCGAAGCGGCAGGGCGGGGGAGAGCGCGCCCGGGGCGGCCTCGTGGATGGGGAGCGTCACGCTCGGATCACTCACCCGAGCCGCGAGTGTAAACACCCGCCACTCCCGCTCCGGCATCGCGCCTGCGTGCGCGAGTGCGAAGTACGTCGGGGGAACCAGCAGAGTTCCCTTCGTCAGAGCGACCTTCACGCGACGCCTACGAAACTGTGGGCGCGCGGCGCGGACACGGGGGAGGGCATGCCCCCATCCTACGGGCTGCGCAGCGCGACCCGGTGATTTAATGAACGCATGACGAACGTCCCCGCCCCGCCCGCGCACACGGGCGTGCTACGCCAGGTGCTCACGCTCCTGAGCGGCACCATCCTCGCGCAGGTCATCGCGTTCGTCGCCCAGATCGGCATCGCGCGCCTCTACACCGACACGGACCTGGGATACCTGGGCATCTTCACCTCCGCGGCCACGCTCGGCGCGGCCATCGCAGGCGCACGCTTCGACCTCAGCATCGTCCTGCCCGCGCCCGGCGACGAGGCCTCGGCCCGCTCCCTCGTCCGCCTCTCCTCGCGCTGCGTGCTGGCCACCTCCGCGCTGGCGACCCTCACCGCCGCCTGCGCGTGGCCGTGGGTGTCCTCGCGATACGGGAGCGCGCTCGCGGGCTGGATGCTCGCCGTCGGCGTGTCCGTCCTGTTCCTGGCGCAGGGGCAGGTGTGCTCCTATTGGCTGACCCGGCACCGGCGATTCCAATCGATCGCGAGCTCGTCGGTCGTGCGCTCCCTCGGTATCGCGGCGCTGCAAGTGGTGTGTGGGTGTGTGGCATCCGGCGGCCTGGGTGCCGCCATTGGCGCGACCATCGCCGGGCAGGGCATCGCCGTCGCCTACCTCTCCTGGCGCGCCCGTGACGCCCGCGCGGCCGAGGCCTCGGATCCCTCCCTGCGTACCGTGGCCTCCCGCTACCGGAAGATGGCCCTCGTCGGCGTGCCCAACGTCGTCGTCGACGCACTGCGCACGAGCGCGATCCCCATGCTCATCGCCTCCTACTCCGTGGCCGCCCTCGGGCAGTTCAACATGGCGTGGATGGCCCTGCAGGCTCCCGTCGCCCTCATCGCCGGTGCCCTGTCGCAGGTCTACCTGCCTCGCCTATCGGATACCCCGCCCGGGGACATGACCCGCGTCGTCGAGCGAGTCGGCGGCACCGCCCTGGGACTCTCCATTCCCGTTTTCGCGCTGCTCGCGTGGATCAGCCCCTGGCTCTTCCCCTTCGTGTTTGGCACGCGCTGGGAGGCCGCCGGGTACTTCGCACGCTCCCTGGCTCCGTGGCTGGCCCTGACCGTCGCAACCTCGCCGCTGTCGAACGTGTTCGTCGCGACCTATCACCAGCGCCGGATGCTGGCCTTCGCGTGCGTCTACTGCGCCGCGCCGCTGGCGTGGCTCGCGGTCAGCCCCTACGGGATCGAGATGACGGTCGCCATTCTCGGCGCTCTCATGGCTGTCCTGCTGGTGGGCATGCTCGTCATGGCCTGGGTGACGGCGCGCCAGTATGACCGCGGGGACGGGACGCGGCCCCAGGTCGCGTAAAATGCCTAGCTGACCTCGTAAAACGCCCGTGAAACGGGCGTGAAACGCCGCCCCAGCCGCGTGAAACGCGCGTGAAACAGGTGCCTTAGCGGGCCCGCGCGGCGAGCGCCCGCTCGTAGGCCTCTCGCAGACGCGCGGCCCCCTCCTCCCACGTGGGGATCTCGGGGGAAGTGAAGGCATCGATGTCCTCTCGCGTGATTCGCTCTAAAGCGGATACGAGGTCGCGTTCAGGGTCCTCCAGCACCCACGTGTCAGCCTGATCACCCAGGTAGCGGCGGGCCTCGGCCAGGGGAGAGCACAGCGCGGGCACACCGGCCGCGAAAGCTTCCATCATCTTGTTGGGCGTGGACAAACGGTGCGACAGACACCCAGACTCGATGAGGCACAGCGCCACGTCAGCCCCGCGCGTCATGGCGAGCACCTGGTCCGGCTCCACGGGCGGCAGGTGGTGGATGTTTGGGTGTGTCGCTGCGGCCCGCTCGACCTCGGGCAGCAGGGCACCCGCGCCGACGAACACGACGTGTACGTCCTCCACCTGCGCGAACGCACGCAGAATCAGCGCAATATTGCGCCCCGGTGCCAGGTATCCCGAGTGCAGGTACAAGAGCGCATCCTTCGGGATGCCCAGCTGCGCGCGCAGATCAATGACTCCGTCTGCGCCCGTCGGCGCGTTCGTCACCACCACGGGATCTACGCCCGGGTAGGTGTCGCGGTACCACTGTGCGATCGACTCGTTGACCACGGACACCACGTCCGCTCGGAGAATGTAGCGGCGCTCGATCACGCGTTGGAGGCGTTGACGCAGCCCCGCCGACCCCACCGTTTCTGTCTCCAACTCGTGTGCGTTATAGGCAAACACCGCGCCCGTGCGCCGCGCCAACGCGTGCGCAAGGGGCAGGAGGAACAGGTTCTGCGCGGAAACGGCCGCGACCTGCTGCCTCGCGAACCGCCGGTACACGCGAGCGCCCCACGCCCCGACGACCCTCACCCCGCCCAGGGGCGCACCCAGCGAAGCACCCCGGATCCGCGTGAGGCGCACGGTGGGGGCCACGGCCTCGTCCGTGGGCAGGCCGCCCTGATCGATACCGACGATGCGCGTCTGCGAGAAAAGCGGGGATAGTGAACGCGCGATCTTCACTAGCCGCCCGGGCGAAGCCAGGTTGGACGGGTAGAGCAGGAGATTGAGCGCGCGATCCACGCCCCCATTGTAGGTGGGGCGGGGCACTACACTGGGGGTGATTGACGAGGCCAGAGCCAGAAAGGGGAGCCGCATGCGGATCGCGGTCGTCGGGATGGGCAAGATCGGGCTGCCGCTGGCGGTGCACTACGCGCGCCGCGGGCACAGCGTCGTCGGCGTGGACGTGAACCCGCAGACGGTCGCCCTCATCAATGAGGGAGCCGAACCCTTCCCGGGCGAGGCCCACCTGGCCGAGTACCTGCCCCCGCTTATCTCCTCCGGAGTCCTGCGTGCCACAACCAACTACGCCGAGGCGATCCCCGGTGCCGACACGGTCGTCATGGTCGTGCCCCTCGTCGTGGACGCCGAGAGCCGCCCCGACTTCACCATCATGGACGCTGCGACGCGCTCCATGGCCGCGCACCTGAGTCCCGGCACCCTCGTCTCCTACGAGACGACCCTGCCCGTGGGCACGACGCGCGGACGATACAAGCCCCTCATCGAAGAGGTCTCCGGCCTGGTCGAGGGCCGCGATTTCGACGTGGTCTTCTCGCCCGAACGCGTCCTCACAGGGCGCGTCTTCGCGGACCTGGCCCGCTACCCGAAGCTTGTGGGGGGCCTCAGCGAATCCGGCGAGGCGCGCGGCGTCCGCTTGTACGAGGCCGTCCTTTCCTTCGATCAGCGTGACGACCTGCCGCGCCCCAACGGCGTGTGGCCCATGGGTGGGGCGGAGGCCGCGGAGATGGCCAAGCTCGCCGAAACCACCTACCGGGACGTCAACATCGGCCTGGCCAACCAGTTCGCGCGCTACGCGGACGCGGTCGGCATCGACGTCGCGCGCGTCATTGAGGCGTGCAACTCGCAGCCCTACTCGCACATTCACCGGCCCGGCATCGCGGTCGGCGGGCACTGCATCCCCGTCTACCCGCGCCTGTACCTGGCTGGCGACCCGGACGCGACCGTCGTGTCCGCCGCGCGCGCCGCGAACGCCGCGATGCCCGCCTACGCGGTCTCCCGCGCGGCCTCCCTGCTCGGCTCCCTGTCGGGTCTGAGTGTCGCGGTCCTGGGTGCCGCCTACCGCGGTGGGGTCAAAGAAACCGCGTTCTCCGGCGTCTTCGGGGTCGTCAGCGCGCTGCGCGAGGCCGGGGCGCAGGTGAGCGTTCACGATCCGCTGTATTCCGACGACGAGCTGGCATCCTTCGGGTGGGACGCCTACCACCTCGGCGAACCGGTGGACGTCGCCATCATCCAGGCCGACCACGCGTCATATCGTGACCTGGCCCCCGCCGACCTGCCCGGCGTGCGCCTCCTCGTCGACGGTCGCGCCATCACGTCCCCCGAGGCCTGGGCTGGCACCCCGCGCATCACCATCGGTGGGGGAGCCTCGCCCGCATGCTAGTCACCCTCGCGACCCGCACGTTCACGCCGGAACCGACCGCCGCTGCCCTGCGCCTCGGGGCGCTCGCACGGGCACTCGCAGCCGGTGGAGACCGCGTGCGCGTCCTCACCTCGCGGCTTGCCCCCAGCGTCGCCCGCGACGCCGCCGCTGCCGCGAACCACGCCCTCTCTCCTGTCCCGGCTGATCGCCTTGGGGGCAGCGCGACCCCGGGTGCACGTACGGATGCGGGATGCGACGAGGGCGGCCACGGCCTCGTCGAAATAAGGAGAGCGCCCGTGCTGCGCGACCGCACCGGGGCCGTGCGCGGGTACGTGTCCTATCTGTCCTTCGACGTGCCGCTCATCGCGCGGCTGCTGACCGGGCCGCGCCCGGACGTGGTCGTCTCCGAACCCCCGCCCACGACCGGCGCGGCCGTGCGCCTGGCCTGCGCGGCCCGGCGCATCCCCTACGTTTATTACTGTGCGGACATCGTTTCCGACGCCGCCGCCCTGGCCGGTGTGGCGCGACCGGTCGTGCGAGCAGTCGCCGCGCTGGAGGCCTTCGCGCTGCGGGGCGCTCGCCGCGTCATCGCCGTGTCCGACGGGGTAGCCCGCCGCGCGAGCGAGCTGGGTGCCGCCCGCGTCACCGTCGTTCCCAATGGCGTGCGCGTGCCCGAGGCCGTGGCCTCCGGTTTTCCCGCAGGATTTCCCACCTGCTCCGGTCCCGTCTTCGTCTACGCGGGCACGGTCGCCCACTGGCTGGCCCCCGAGGTTTTCATCGACGCCTTTGAGCTCGCTCGCGAGCGCCTGGGGGATGCACGCCTCGTGTTCGTCGGGCAGGGGAGTGGCTGGGAGGACCTGGCCGCGCGCGCCCGAGGCATCGCGGGGGTGAGATTACTGCCCGCCGTCAGCGCCGACGAGGCCGACCGGTGGATGGCCCGCGCCACCGCCACGCTGGCGTCACTGCGCCCGGGCGGCTACGACTACGCCTACCCGACGAAGATCCTGGCCTCCCTGGCGCAGGGAACGCCCGTGATCTACGCCGGACCCGGGCAGGCCGCGCGCGACGTGCGCGAGGGCGGACTCGGGGTAGCGTGTGCCCTCGACCCCTCTCAGGTCGCCGAGGCCATGGTGGCCTTCGCCTCCGATTCCGTGCACTGGGTGGGGGCTGAGCAGGCGCGCGCCTGGGTGCGTGAGAATCGTTCCGTCGACGCGTCCTCGCGGGCGGCGGCTGCGGCGGTGTGGTCGTCCCTCTGAAGTCGGCCTTCTGCGGATTGGGGTGCTGTCGCACGCGCAGCGTGCTTCAACGGTGAGGCGCGTGCGCTGCCCCGGGTGCCGTTGTCCTCGCTGGATGAGCGCGACCCGGCCCAGGCCTCGTTCCAGTGTCCCTTACACGAGGGCGTGGCAGCGCGACGACCGTGTCTCATAACAAGCAAAAGTATGGGTGCGGTTCGTGTCAGTCCATCCGTGCATCCCTTTTCACATTTACAGTTACAACACAAGTAACTACAATCCCGAGTGTCACATTAGCAACCTGAAGGATGACTATGCGATCTTCGTGGAGGACACTCGCAGCCGGGCTTGCCCTGGCGCTCGGCGCTGCTGTCGCGGCCCTGGCGCCGCCCGCGCACGCGGCCAACGGCATTATCATCGCCATCGACCCCGGGCACGGGGGTTCCGACCCTGGCGCAGTCGCCAACGGCCTGCGAGAAAAGGACCTGACCCTCGCGGTCTCCCTGGCTCTCAAAGAAGAACTCGAGTCCTACGACGGCGTCACCGTCGTCATGACTCGCGAGACGGATGTCCGTCCGTCCGAAAACCTCAGCACCGACCTGTCGAGCCGCGTCGATACGGCAGCAGCCGCCGACGCTGACGCGCTCGTGTCGATCCACTTCAACTCCGCCTCGCCCATCGCGCACGGCGCGGAAGTCTGGTACGGCAACTCCTCGTCCTACAACTACTGGACCCACACGCAGGGCCGGACGCTGTCCAGCAACATCCAAAACCAGCTCACCGCGCTGGGCCTCGCGGACCGCGGCATCAAGACCCGCGACAACGAGTACTACGACTACCCGGACGGATCCACGGGCGACTACTACGCGATCATCCGTCAGGCGCGCGAGGAAAACATGCCCGGCATCATCGTCGAGCACGCCTTCGTGACGTCCTCGTCGGACGCACAGAAGCTGCACGACCCCGCGTTCGTTCGCTCCCTCGGTGTCGCTGACGCGACCGGCATTGCCCAGACCTACGGCCTGAGCAAGGGCACGTGGGAGAAGTCGGGCGACTCGTGGCGCTTCATGCGCGACGGCAAGGCCAAGACCGGCTGGTTCTCGGCGGGTGGCCGCTGGTACTGGGCGGGTTCCGACGGTCGTACGATCCGCGGATGGTCCACCATCAACGGACGCCGATACTTCTTCGACGACTCCACCGCGATGGTAACGGGCTGGAAGAAGGACAACGGCAAGTGGCACTACCTGCGTCCCCAGGGCGACATGGCCACCGGCTGGGTCAAGGATGGCCGCTCTTGGTACTACCTGGATGGCCAGGGCACCATGGTCACCGGCTGGCTCCCGTACCGCGGCAGCTGGTTCTGGTTGGACAACTCCGGCGCTATGGCTGTTGGCTGGACGAATATCGGCAACGACTGGTACCTCTTCGAGGATGACGGTCGTATGCTCACCGGCTGGCAGCTCACCGAGGATGACCAGGAGTGGTACTACATGCGCGCCAACGGCGTGATGGCCACCGGCTGGCTCCTCGATGGCGGCAAGTGGTACTACCTTGACAGTGAAGGCATCATGAAGACCGGCTGGGTCAAGGTCGGAGCCGACTGGTTCCACATGAACAGCTCGGGCGTCATGAGCACCGGCTGGCTCAAGTCGGGCAACTCCTGGTACTGGCTGGACCCGGCCTCGGGTGCCATGGCGACCGGCACGAAGACCGTTGATGGCCGCGAGTCTTCCTTCGCCTCCTCCGGCGCGTGGCTGGGCTACACGGACGGCAGCGGCGCTCCCGCCGCGAATGCCGACTCCCAATCCGGCTCGCGCGGTGCGGTGACGAACGCGGAGGGCCAGCGCCTCATCATGACCGCGCCCATGGCCTCGCGCTCTGAGGTTATCGACGACATGGTCGCCGCGTGGAACGACGCGGGCCGCCCCTACCCGTCGGAGCTCGCTGACGGCGGCGCGAGCACGATCCGCGAGTTCGCGGGCATCGTCTACGACGAGGCCGTGGCCGAGGGCGTGTCTCCCGAGCTGGTGTTCGTCCAGTCCATGAAGGAGACCGGCTGGCTGCAGTACGGCGGCGACGTCGAGGTGGACCAGTTCAACTTCGCCGGCATCGGCGCTGTTGGCGGCGGCGCTGCGGGAGCCGACTTCCCGGACGTGCGCACCGGCATCCGAGCCCAGGTTCAGCACCTGCGCGCCTACGCGGACCCGTCCGCGTCCGCCGATTCGTTGGCCTACCCGGTTGTGGATCCGCGCTTCTCCTACGTGCGTAAGGGCGCGGCCCCCGTGGTCGAGTACCTGGGCATCCAGGAGAACCCGAACCACACCGGCTGGGCGGCCGCCCGCGGGTACGGCTACGACCTGGTGTCCATGCTGAACGCGTACTTCTAAGGGGTTTACGCTCCAATACGAGGCCGGGGTCCGTCGCGCTGCACAGTGCGGTGGGCCCCGGCCTCTGCGTGTGGGATTGGGCGTGTGGGCGGCATTCGGGCGTGGGCGCGGTTAGTCGGCTGCTTGGCGTGTGGGGCGGTGTATGCGTGGAGTGGCGCGACGCGCCGGCGTGAGCGTGAGTGTTCGGGGCGGGACGAGTGTTGTTGGCCGTCGGCGGCGATGCGCCGTATTGCAACGAAAAGTCTGCTAATCTGACGTCGTGCTTGAGGGCCGGATTCCTGCTTTTTCGACCCCTGGCGATCCGAGGCGTCGTTTCCCCTGGTCACAGCAGGTGCGACACGCCGGGCGTCAGAAAGCACGGAGCGCCATAAGGTGCATTAAGACTTCATGATCTCCTGCTTCGTGGGGTGCGTGCTGAGCGTCAGAAAGCACGGAGCGCCATAAGGTGCATTAAGACCGGGGCAAGCCATGCACTCTCGCTTAGCCAGCAACACCTTGTCAGAAAGTACGGAGTTCCATAAGGTGCATTAAAACGGATGCCGTTCAGGTTACGGCGGTACGACAGGTACATATCGTCAGAAAGCATGGAGCGCCATAAGGTGCATTAAGACAGCATCCGCTACTTCACTGGTTGTGGCCCCATTACGGCCAGAAAGCACGGAGCGCCATAAAGTGCATTAAGACCAGTATTTGAGCTGTTCGTGACTTGCGCGGGAAAACGTCAGAAAGCACGGAGCGCCATAAGGTGCATTAAGACGGATACCGGCCAGAGCGTCGAAGAATACCGTAGTGGGCGTCAGAAAGCGCGGAGCGCCATAAGGTGCATTAAGACTCTGAGACCTCTCGCGTCGGAGACGACATCACGAACGTCAGAAAGCACGGAGCGCCATAAGGTGCATTAAGACGCAGGATTGAATGGAGACTTCATCTTCCGGTACTCAGACTCGTCAGAAAGCACGGAGCGCCATAAGGTGCATTAAGACCCGTCTACCATGACGAAGATGGTGTAGTTTGTTTCGTCGAGTCGGAAAGCACGGAGCACTATAAGGTGCATTAAGACCCTGCGACGGTTGCCCACCCGTCGAAGTCGGCGACGTGTCAGAAAGCACGGAGCGCCATAAGGTGCATTAAGACCGCATCGGCCCTGTCATCTGATCGGCGATCGCCTGGAAGTCAGAAAGCACGGAGCACCATAAGGTGCATTAAGACCAGGCAGTGCCTGCCGTCTCATCAGCGAATGCCTTGAAGTCAGAAAGCACGGAGCGCCATAAGGTGCATTAAGACGCGTCCTTTACCAAGCGAAGGAGATAGCGCCGCCCGTCAGAAAGCACGGAGCACCATAAGGTGCATTAAGACGTGACAGGCTCACCCACCACGCCCTTACCGAGGCCGGTCAGAAAGCACGGAGCACCATAAGGTGTATTAAGACTTGACAGTCCCGCGTCGCAGGAACGTGTAGCCTTCACGTCAGAAAGCATGGAGCGCCATAAGGTGTATTAAGACGCATTGGTGTTACTCACGGTGCAACTCCTAACTTTGCGGTGTCAGAAAGCATGGAGCGCCATAAGGTGCATTAAGACTCTACAGCACCGAGGTTCACGTAATCCTCACCATACGACGGGTCAGAAAGCATGGAGCGCCATAAGGTGCATTAAGACCACTCGGGCCAGCCTCCGGGATTGTCGAGGCCGCGCAGCCAGAAAGCGCGGAGCACCATAAGGTGCATTAAGACCACCCTTATGCGATGCCCATGATGTCGTTCAACTGCCCGGTCAGAAAGCACGGAGCGCCATAAGGTGCATTAAGACCAGCGCGCGAGCACGCCCACAGTGACCGTCTCGACATGCCGGAAAGCATGGAGCGCCATAAGGTGCATTAAGACACCCGAACTGACACACGATTCACACCATCCTGCACGCGCCAGAAAGCACGGAGCGCCATAAGGTGCATTAAGACGCGGCTTGGGCTTTGCGATATGCAGTCTTGACTTTGTCTTGTCAGAAAGCACGGAGCGCCATAAGGTGCATTAAGACAGAATGCCCATGGCCGCGAGGGCGAAGAGTGTAACGGCCTGTCAGAAAGCACGGAGCGCCATAAGGTGCATTAAGACGCGAAGAACCGAGACGACGCAGAACGCTCCTTCATCGTCAGAAAGCACGGAGCGCCATAAGGTGTATTAAGACATGATGTGCGAGAAGCTCGTGAAGTACAGATCCACACCCATGTCAGAAAGCACGGAGCGCCATAAGGTGCATTAAGACCGAAGAGCGAGTGCCGACGCGAACACGTTAGCCGTATCAGAAAGCACGGAGTGCCATAAGGTGCATTAAGACTAGTACGCCGCTCCAACTCCGAGCATGGTGGGGATCTTGGTCAAAAAGCACGGAGCGCCATACGGTGCATTAAGACAGCTCGAGGCGGAGCGCGATCTGATTCTTGCGCTTCAGACAGAAAGCGCGGAGCAGCATATGGTGCATTAAGACCCCATGTGACGGTGAACTCGAACTTCTTGTCATCGGCGGTCAGAAAGTGTGGAGCGCCATAAGGTGCATTAAGACAGGGTGAGAGATGGGAACGGATAGGAAGAATCCCAACACTGTCAGAAAGTACGGAGCGCCATAAGGTGCATTAAGGCGGCAAGTATTCTTCCCTTGTCCTATTGTACTGTTCCTTGTCAGAGGCACGGAGCACCATAAGGTGCATTAAGACCCCACGTCTGGCTCATCCCCGACTGATAGTCCTCGCGGGTCAGAAAGCACGGAGCGCCATAAGGTGCATTAAGACCCGCAGAGTCGGTCTCGCGCTCCGGCTTGATCGTGTCGCGTCAGAAAGCGCGGAGCACCATAAGGTGCATTAAGACGCGAACGCCTTGAATTCCAGGTCGCCCGTGATCGGATCCGTCAGAAAGCACGGAGCGTTATAAGGTGGGCGGTGTCGTGGCCGTGTGCGGAGCGCAGCATCGGCAGCGTGGAGTGCTGCTATCCCGTGCTTTCTCGGATAGGTTGTTCGCAGACGGATAGGTTATGCGCTTGCGGATAGCTTAATAAGCTATCCGCGTGTTCGTAACCTATCCGCGTGCGCGTTACCTATCCGCGTGCGCGCGCCCCGGTGACCCAACCACGGCCTCGTCGCCGTGAGTCCCCGAGATTACCGCGAGCCACCCCGAGGTACACAGAACGAGCGCACAACGAACGCAGACACAGCAAGGCCCCGGGCGCTCGCGAGAACGAAGCGCCCGGGGCCGAGCCACGCAATCAGCTGCGCAGCGACGCCACGTAGGTGTCGATGCGCTGCGAGGAATCCGCAGGCGTGAAGCCCGTAGCCTCGATCTTCGACAGGTCCAGCGTCGAGGACAGAGGACGAGGCGCAGCCTCGCGGCCCGCGAAGTACTCCTCCGTGGTCACCTCCGTGACATCCTCGGGGTCGCGGCCGCACAGTTCGAAGACGCGCTTAGCGACCTGTGCCCAGCTCATGACCGGCCCCTCGCCCGACAGGTTGTAGACGCCGTAGGGTGCCTCATTCGTCAGCAGGTGAATAATGCCCTGCGCCAGGTCGGCGGTGAAGGTCAGGCGGCCCACCTGGTCCGACACGACCGACGGGGAGATACCGCGATCCGCCAGGGACGCCATGGTCTTGATGAAGTTCTTACCGTCGCCCACGACCCAGGACGTGCGCACGATGTAACGCTTCGGGGTCGAGGCCACCGCCGCGTCGCCGCCCGCCTTCGACTGGCCGTACGCGCTCAAGGGGGAGGGGGCCTCGTCCTCGACGTGCACCTCCTGGGTGCCGTCAAAGACGTACTCCGTCGAAATGTGCACGAGCGTCGCGCCGTGCGCCGTCGCCTCGCGAGCCAGAACCGCCGGACCCGTCGCGTTCGCCTCCCACGTCGAGCGGCGACCCTCCGGGGTCTCCGCACCGTCCACGTTCGTCCACGCGGCCGCGTTAATGACCACGTCGATCTCGTCCCACGGCAGGGCAGCCACCTGCTCGGCGTTCGAGATAGACACCTCCGGCAGGTCCACGCCCGTGACCGTGAAACCCGCCTCGGGCAGGACGCGCATGAGTTCGCGGCCCAGCTGGCCGTTCGCACCCGTCACGAGCGCGCGGCGACCCGCGGGGGTGGGCGCAGGGAAGGGCGTCACGTCCGCCATGCGCGGGTGAGCCTTGTCCTTATCCGACAGGATTGCCCGCTCCAGCGGAATCGGCCAATCCACGGCCGCCGTCTCATCAGCCAAGTTCAGGAACGTGTACTTCGCGTCCGGGGACCAGTGATCGTTCACCAGGTACGTGTACGCCGTGTTCGGCTCCAGCGTCTGATACGAGTTACCCACGCCCTTGGGCACGAACACCGCGACGCTCGGATCAATGATCGTCGTGTACACCGTGCCGAACGAGGGTCCCTCACGCAGATCCACCCACGCGCCAAACACGCGACCGGTCGCGACCGAGACGAACTTGTCCCACGGCTCCGCGTGAATGCCCCGGGTCACCCCGACCTCGTCGTTGAAAGAAATGTTGTTCTGCACCGGCTGGAAGTCCGGCAGACCCAGCGCGACCATCTTCTCGCGCTGCCAGTTCTCCTTGAACCAGCCTCGGTTATCGCCGTGAACAGTCAGGTCGATGCGCAAAAAGCCGGGGATCGGCGTAGTCGTGATCCCCAGGGGCTTAGCAGTGGGCGCCATTGTTCTTCCTCTATGTGCGTGGGTATCGTACGGACGTAACAATCCATAAAGATACTATCCGATCCGCGCACCACCAGTGGGGGTACTGCGTCCCATTGGCGTGTGTGGGACCACAGATGTGCAAAAATATCGTCATATAGGGATAATTATTAGTGATGCGCGACCCACACGAGGACGCGCCGGGAAGCGGAGGCAACATGAAAGGCATCATCCTGGCAGGCGGGTCCGGCACCCGACTGAACCCGATCACGCTGGGGACATCGAAGCAGCTGGTCCCCGTCTACGACAAGCCGATGATCTACTACCCGCTGTCGACCCTCATGCTGGCAGGCATCTCCGACGTTCTGGTGATCACCACGCCGCACGACGCGCCGTCGTTCCACCGCCTGCTCGGTGATGGCAGCCAGCTGGGCGTGAACATCTCCTACGCCGTCCAGCACGAGCCCAACGGCCTGGCGCAGGCCTTCGTGCTCGGCGCGGACCACGTTGGCAACGATGCCGCGGCGCTGGTCCTGGGCGACAACATCTTCTACGGCCCCGGCATGGGCGCGCAGCTGCGCCGCCACGTCGACCCCGACGGTGGTGCCGTGTTCGCCTACCATGTGTCCAACCCGCGTGCGTACGGCGTCGTCGAGTTCGACGAGGAATTCAACGCCCTCTCGATCGAAGAGAAGCCCGAGAAGCCCAAGTCGAACTACGCGGTCCCCGGCCTGTACTTCTACGACAACGACGTGGTCGACATCGCCCGTAACCTCAAGCCGAGCGCGCGCGGCGAGTACGAGATCACCGACGTCAACCGCGCCTACCTGGAGGCCGGCAAGCTCAAGGTTGAGGTCCTCCCGCGCGGCACCGCGTGGCTCGACACGGGCACGTTCGACTCTCTCGCCGACGCCACCGCGTTTGTGCGCACGGTCGAGGCCCGCCAGGGCATGAAGATCGGCGCTCCCGAAGAGGTCGCGTGGCGCATGGGCTTCATCGATGACGAGGGCCTGCGTCAGCGCGCCGAGCCTCTGGTCAAGTCGGGTTACGGGGCCTACCTGCTCGAGCTTCTCAACCGTGAGGACAACTGAGTGTCGCGCCCGAGTGCTAACTCTCGCCTCCTGATCGTCATCCCCGCGTGGAACGAAGAGGCGGTGCTGGGAGACGTCCTGGAGTCTGTGAAGGTCGAAAAACCGTCCTTCGCGGACATCCTGGTCGTGTCTGACGGGTCCACGGACGCCACCGCGGCGATTGCGCGCGCGGCCGACGTGGCCGTGCTCGACCTGCCCCTCAACCTGGGTGTCGGCGGCGCGATGCGCGCCGGCTTCCAGTACGCGCAGCGCATGGGCTACGACTACGCCTGCCAGCTTGATGCGGACGGCCAGCACGACCCGACGGAGATCGAGACGCTCATCGAGACGGCCTCGAGTGAGCACGCCGACGTCGTCATTGGCTCGCGTTTCGCGGGTAAGGGCGACTACCAGGCCCGAGGCCCGCGCAAGTGGGCGATGAACCTGTTCTCGTTCATCCTCTCGCGCGTGTGTCACACCCACCTGAGTGACACGACCAGCGGCTTCAAGCTCTACGGGCCGCGCGCCCTGTCGCTGTTCGCGCACAATTATCCGGCGGAGTACCTGGGTGACACGATTGGCGCTCTCGTCATCGCGGCCCGCTCCCACCTGGTGGTGCGTGAGGTTGGCGTGCAGATGCATCCGCGTGCGGGCGGTGAACCCTCGCACAACCCGATCAAGTCGGCGCTGTTCCTGGTGCGCGCGACCCTCGCCCTCACCGTCGCGCTGACTCGACCCGGCGAAAAGATTGCCCAGGCTGAGGAGGAGAACGCATGAGTCCCACCTATGTGCTCGGACTGGTTTTCGCGGGCATCATCTTGGTCACCGTGTTCGTCAAGATGCGCAACTCGGGTCTGAAGGAAAGCTACGGCCTGTGGTGGTACTGGATTGCGTTCTTCACGGCGCTCCTGTCCCTGTTCCCGCCGATCCTGAAGTGGACGGCTTTCCACCTGGGTGTCGTCGTTCCGCTGAACCTGGGCTTCTTTGTGGCGGGCGTGGTCCTGCTGCTCCTGTCCCTGCGTTTCTCGGTGGACCTGTCGCGAGCGGATGAGGATCGTCGCCGCCTCACTGAGGAGGCCGCGATCCTGCGCCTCCAGGTTGAGCGCCTGGAACGTCGCGTCGAAGCCCTCGAGGGGCGTGCGTCCTCGCAGGGCGAGTCTGGTGCCTCTCAGGCGGCGTCGCCCTCTCGCGATAAGGCCGCTCCTCAGGGGAAGAAGCACAAGAAGAAGCGCTGAGCGGCCAGCCGCTGCCTTGATGCACGAGGCCGGGGTCCGTCAGGTTGAGATGCCTGACGGACCCCGCTTCGTGTCGGTGGGCACGCCCATGGGTGGGAGCGTGGCATGCGTGTCGGCGCGCTCGCGAGGGGTGCGCGGCGGTCGCCGCACCCGGATCGCCTAGGAGATAAGCGTCCCGTCGGGGCCGAGGCGCAGGCGTTCGGTCGGCGCAGCCGGGTCCACTTCGCGTTCGGCGAGCTTGCGGGCCACGGCAGATTCCTTGCGCGCAACGGGCTGTGTCGACGCTCCCGTCTCGGGACCGTCCTGCGCGGCGTGAGCAGCGCGATCCCGCCACTTGATGGGCCGAGAATTGGAGGCAGAACCGTGGGAGGACGAGCGGGACGACACCGATTCGGAGGGGGCATGGAAGACCTCGTTGATGGAGGCGGATCCCATGGCGGCAGCGTGCGAGGGCAGCAGGGGTTCCCCATTCAGGTCGACGGCCAGGTCGGCGAGCATCGCGCGGGCGTCATCGACGATGGTCTGGTCCTCGGCGTGCAGGCCGTGGACCAGCCAGCGTACGAGAGCGATCTCGGAGAGGAGCTGGGCTCGCGTGAAGACGTGCAGGTCGATGGCGCGGCGCTCATGTCCATAGGTCTCACAGAAACGCTCAAGGAACGCATCGGAGGCGGTGGCCTGAATCCACGCAATATCCAGGGCTGGGTCACCCACGTGCGCGCTGGTCCACCCGCCGATAGCGACGACCGATCCGCGATTAACCGACAGGCTGCGTTCCTGGATGTCGCCGTGGACGGGGGCCGACGGGAAACGCCACAGTGACACGTCCTCGAGGGCGGCCTCCCAACGGTTCCACAGGGACGGCGAAATCGTGACCTCGCGGGCGGCCTCGTCGAGCAGAGCGAGGTTGCGGTCGCGGCACTCCATCGCTGTGTACGTGGGCAGTCCAATCGAGGAAAAGACCGTCTGCGGCAGGTTGTGCAGGGCTGCCAGAGCGCGCCCGAGCGAGGCCGGCAGCAGCAGGTCCGTGTCGAGGTCCTCGTCCGTGGGTGCGCGCCCGCCTGGATCGCGGTGCACGTACACGCTGCCTCCGCCGCGGATCTTGGCCTGCCCGGACAGGCGCGGCACGTCGAAGGGGATGTAGTCGTGCTCGTAGGCCTGGCCTAGGCGGTCCAGAATCCCCGACGTGGCCTCGAGAGCGGGGCCGGAGACCTCCTCGTGGGGGCATGTGACGATCCAGCGGTTGCCGGCGACGTCTTCGATGCCGGTCACGGAAGCCAGTTCGTCGCTGTAACTCGGCGGGCGCAGGGCGCTCACGCGCAACCCGGGCATTGCGGAGGTGGCCAGCGCGGCCAGTTCGAGGGCGCTCTTGGGACTTGTCATTCTCTGAATGTATCGCTCCGACCGCCCGGTTGTGGCCCCCCGCGCGGGTAAGCGTCCGATTGTGGGACAGCGGTTTGCTCCTTCCTGAATAACCCTGTTACTTTCGACACAATGGTTCTGTTTGGAGCGAGGAGGCTCAGCGATGGAAGCCATCACGCGTGCACTCGCCGCGCGGGTACGAGAGGGTTTGGCAGCGGGCGGCATCGATGCCGCGCGGGATCCCCGGGCCGTGCGTGCCCTCATCGACCGCGCCATTGACACCCATGCCCCCGATATGCTCCCCACTCAGCGTGAGCAGGTCGAGGCGGACCTAATGGACGACATCTGCGGCCTCGGCCCCCTTCAAGTCCTCATGGACGATCCGAGCGTGGAGGAAATCTGGATCAATTCGGCCTCCCGCGTGTTTGTGGCCCGCGGCGGGGTAGCGGAGCTGACCAGCCTCATTCTCACGGACGAGGACGTGCGCACCCTCGTGGAGAGGATGCTGCACCACTCGGGGAGACGCCTCGACCTGTCCAGCCCCTTCGTGGACGCGATGCTCGCCGGGGGAGAGCGCCTGCACGTCGTCATCCCGCCGGTCACCGGACAGTCCTGGAGTGTCAACATCCGCAAGCACATTCAGCGCGCCCGCACCCTGGATGACCTGGTGGCCGTCGACATGGTGCCCCCGCCGATGCGCGACTTCCTGGCGGCAGCCGTCTGCGTTGGACTGTCGGTCCTAGTCTCGGGCGGCACGCAGGCAGGCAAAACGACGCTCCTGCGCGCGCTCGCCGGTGAGCTGCCGCGTTCGCGGCGCGTTATCTCCTGCGAGGAGGTTTTCGAGCTGGGCCTGGCCAACTGGGACCACGTGGCCATGCAGACACGCCCTGCGGCCGCCGAGGGCACGGGCGAGATCACGCTGCGAGACCTCGTGCGCGAATCCCTGCGCATGCGCCCCGAGTACCTGATCGTCGGCGAGGTACGAGGCCCCGAAGCCCTTGACCTCCTCGTGGCCCTCAACGCGGGCGTGCCCGGTATGGCGACTGTGCACGCGAACTCGGCGCGCGAGGCCCTCGACAAGCTCTCGATTCTGCCTCTCCTGGCCGGTGAGAACGTCACGACGGGATTCGTGACCCCGACCCTGGCCTCGTCCATCGACCTCGTGTGCCACGTCGAGCGCAGCCGGGACGGACAGCGCTACGTCTCCGAGGTGCTCGCCGTGCCCGGGCGGGTCGAAGGCAACCGGATCGAGACGGCCTCGCTCTTCACCTATGACGGTGGCCGCTGCGAACGAGGAGCGGGTTCCCTCGACCTGCATGATCGCTTCGCTGCTGCGGGCTTCGACCTGGCCTCTCTGCTGGATTGGGGGACGCTGTGATCGCCATCGTGTGTGGCCTTATCTTCGGGATCGGCCTTGTCATGGCCCTGTCCCCGTGGTTCACCCCGCCACCGAAACGCTCGCCCTGGGGGCCGTGGAAGCGCCTCTCCGACGATGTGGCGCGCGCCCGCGTCCCCGGGCTCAATGCCGTGCGACTCATCGCGGTCAGCCTCGGCCTCGGCGTGGTCGTTGCCCTCGCCGTCCTGCTCGCGACGGGAGCCTGGCCGGTCGCCCTCATCGTCTCCATCGGCGTGGCCTTCCTGCCCTACGCGTGGGTCGTCTCCCGCGTGGCCGGTCGCGCCAAGACCGTGCGCGCCGCCTGGCCCGAGGTCATCGACGCCATGGTCTCCGGCGTGCGTGCCGGAACCTCCCTGCCCCAGGTCCTGTGCGACCTCGCCGACGAGGGACCCACCCCCGTACGCTTCGCCTTCGAAGCATTCTCGCGCGACTACAGCGCTAACGGGCGCTTCGAACTCGCCCTGGACAAGATGAAAGAGACAGTCGCCGACCCGGTCGCTGACCGCATCGTCGAGGCCCTGCGCGTCGCCCGATCCGTCGGCGGTGCCGACCTGACCCGCCTCCTCCAAGACCTGGCCACCCTCCTGCGCGAGGACGCGCGCGTGAGAGGAGAACTCGAGGCCCGCCAGTCCTGGACCGTGGGCGCAGCCCGACTGGGCCTGGCCGCCCCCTGGATCGTCCTGCTCCTGCTCTCCGGCGGGGGTGCCAGCGCCCACGTATGGAACTCGCCCGGAGGAATTGCAGTCCTCTTCGGCGGTGCCGGCGCATGCGTCATCGCCTACCTCCTCATGAAAGCCATCGGACGCCTGAGCACCGATCCTCGAAACCTGGGAGGCGCGTCATGAGTCCCTGGATCCTGCTCGCCTTCGACGTCATCACCGCATGCCTCGCCGTCGGCGGCATCACCCTCATCGTGCGATCCCTGGCCACGCGCCACCTCTCCTTCGCCGCCCGCGTCGCCCAGGGGCGCGTCCAAGAGGACACCACACCCGAGATCACCCGATGGCTCAGGCGCATGGGAGCCTCGGCCCTGGACTCCCTGGGATCCACCAGCGAATCCGTCGCCCGCCGCCTCATTTTGGCCGGGGCAGCCCCCGAGGTGTCCGTGTTCCGTCTACGTCAAGCCGCCGCCGCAATCGCCGGACTCATCGGCGCTTGCCTCGTCCTCACGGCCCGCCCGGCCGCTTCGCTGCGCGCGTCGGTCATCCCGCTCATCGTTTGTGCCCTCGTCGGCACCCTCCTCGGCGTCGCAGGCATGGACCGATACCTCACGCTGACCGCCAACCGACGCCAACGCGCCATCGATGCTGCCGTCCCCGACTGCTCGGAGCTGCTGGCGCTCGCGGTCGCCGCGGGAGAGTCGATTCCTGCCGCCATTGAACGCGTCGCGGGGTGCGCGGGAGGCCCCCTGGGGATGGAACTCGGGCTCACGGCGGGACACATCCGTAACGGCATGCCCTCAGTGCGGGCGCTCGCCGAGATGGTCGACCGCACCGACTCGCCGGCACTCACGCGCCTGGCCCGTACGCTGACCACGGCCATCGAGCGCGGCTCACCCCTGGCCTCGGTCCTGCACGACCAGGCGCGCGACCAGCGCGAACGCTCTCTCGCGGCCCTCATGGAGGAAGGCGGGCGACGCGAGATTGCGATGCTCCTGCCCGTCGTCTTCCTCATTTTGCCGGTCACCGTCATCTTTGCCCTCTATCCGGGCCTCATCGCCCTGGATTTCACCCCGTAAATGAAGCAGACACGAAAGGAACACACGCCATGAAGAAGTGGTTACGCAAGCCTCAGCCGCTCGGGGAGCGCGGGGATGTACCCGGCTGGGTGCTCATTACGCTCATGACAGCCGCCCTGGTCGTCGTCATCTGGGGCGTCGCCTCAGACCGTCTCGTCGAGATCTTCAACCGTGCGATGGACTCCGTTGCGGGCATTTGACGGCGACGAACGCGGCTCCGAGGTCGTCTCCACGGTCCTCGTCCAAGGCCTCGTGGTTCTCGTCATCCTCCTGCTCATCCAAGTGGCTTTCGCGTCGCACGTGCGCACGATGAGCGTGAGCGCTGCATCTGAGGGTGCGCGCCGCGGCGGGCTGCTGGGTGGAGACGAGGATGAGGCGGCCAAGCGCACGGGCGAGCTGTTGGATTCCCTCGTGGGGGCCTCGCACGACCGCGAGATTTCGGTGACCCGCGAGTCCGACGCGGGCACGGACATTCTCGTCGTCACCGTGCGCACGCGCCTGCCGCTCGTGGGCGGGCTTGGGCCGCGCTGGCTGACGGTACACGGTCGCAGCCTCGTGGAGGGGCCGTGAGCGAGCGCGGGGACGCCAGCGTTGAATTCCTGGGCATCCTGGTTGTCCTCGTGATCCCTGTTCTCTACATCGTCTTGGCGGTCGGCCAGGTCAGCGCGGGGGCAATGGCGGCAGACGCGGGTGCGCGTGAGGCAGCGCGCATCCTCGCTGAGGATGTCGAGCGCCAGGCGGACGCCGAGCACGCGGTCGCCCTTATCGTCGAGGACTTCGGCGTGGATTCCTCCCCCTCGATGTCGTCCACGTGCGGGGCGTGCGGCAGCGCTGACGGCATGGTTGAGGTCAGTGTCTCGGTGCGCGTTCCGCTGCCTTTCCTGCCCGCGTGGCTCGGCGGTGTCGGCGTGGACGTTTCTTCGAGCGCCAGCGCGCCCGTGCGGGAGGTGGTCTCCGGTGGGTGAGGAGGGGCGCGTCGGAATCCTCATGTGCGCGGGCTGCGCCTTCGTCTGCCTGCTGTTGTTCGTGACGATGGCGCTGACGCAGGTCGCGATGCAGGACCGGCGCTTGGTCTCGTGCGCGGATGCGCTGGCCGGCGCCGGGGTGGGCGGAGCGTCTGCGTCGTCGGTCCTGGTGGGGCAGACCTCGGGCACGGACGAGGCCGGGGCGGCCTCTCGCGTTGACGTGGCGCTTGGTGCCATGGCGACGACGACGTGCCGCGTGGGGGAGGGCGTGGTGGTGACGAGAGTGAGCGTTCAGGGAGGGGAAGTCGAGGTGAGTGTCAAGGCTCGTCCGCGAGTGTCCCTGGTGCCTCCGGCCTTGCGCGGAGTGGTCATTCCTGAGCTTGAGCGGACATCGAGCGCACGAATGAGAGGCCTCTGATCTGTGCGAAAAAGGTGTTCTGCGCGACGGTCACATCGTGGGACGCTGATAGCGCCTGAGTAAACGAAGCGTAAACTTTAGGCCATGAGCAGCTTTGATACATCGCGACTTAACCCTGCACTGGCTTCCGTTTTCGAATCTGTCCAGCGCCGTGACCCCGCCCAGGCCGAGTTCCACCAGGCCGTCTACGAGGTCCTCCTGACGATTGCCCCGCTGGCTGAGCGCCACCCCGAGTACGCCGACCTGGCCATCATCGACCGCATCGTTGAACCCGAGCGCCAGCTCCAGTTCCGCGTCCCGTGGGCCGACGACAAGGGCAACATCCACGTGAACCGCGGCTTCCGCGTCCAGTTCAACTCCGCTCTCGGCCCCTACAAGGGCGGCCTGCGCTTCCACCCCTCCGTGAACCTGTCGATCATCAAGTTCCTCGGCTTTGAGCAGATCTTCAAGAACGCCCTGACCGGCCTGCCCATGGGCGGCGGCAAGGGCGGCGCGGACTTCGACCCCAAGGGCAAGTCCGACGCTGAGGTCATGCGCTTCTGCCAGTCCTTTATGACTGAACTCTCCCGCCACATCGGCCCCGACACGGACGTGCCCGCCGGTGACATCGGCGTGGGCGGCCGCGAGATCGGCTACATGTTCGGCCAGTACAAGCGCCTCAAGAACCGCTTCGATGCGGGCGTCCTGACCGGCAAGGGCCTGACGTGGGGCGGTTCCTTCGCGCGTACCGAGGCCACCGGCTACGGCCTGGTCTACTTCGCCGCCGAAATGCTGGCCGCGAAGGGCACGAGCTTCGACGGTAAGCGCGTCGTCGTCTCCGGCTCCGGCAACGTTGCGATCTACGCGACCGAGAAGGCCCAGCAGCTGGGTGCGACCGTCGTGGCCGTGTCCGACTCCTCCGGCTACGTCGTGGACGAGGCTGGCATCGACGTTGCGCTGCTGAAGGACGTCAAGGAGGTGCGTCGTGGACGCGTCTCCGACTACGCGGCCGAGCGTCCCAGCGCCACCTTCGTGGCTGACGGCTCCATCTGGGACGTCCCCTGTGACGTCGCCCTGCCGTGCGCCACCCAGAACGAGCTGCCGCTGTCCGGCGTCCAGAGCCTCATCAAGAACGGCGTCCAGCTGGTCGCCGAGGGCGCGAACATGCCCACCACTCCTGACGCAATCGAGGCCCTGCAGGCCGCGGGCGTGGCCTACGCCCCCGGCAAGGCCTCCAACGCGGGTGGCGTGGCCACCTCCGGCCTCGAGATGCAGCAGAACTCCGGCCGCACCCAGTGGCCCTTCGAGGAGACCGACGCGAAGCTCCACCAGATCATGGTCGACATCCATGCCAACACCGTTGCCACCGCCGAGGAATACGGCGTGGCTGGCGACTACGTGGCCGGCGCGAACCTGGCTGGCTTCCGTAAGGTGGCCGACGCGATGGTCGCGATGGGTCTCATCTGATCCGATTCCTGTCAGTGCCCCGGCGTCCTCGCGGCGTCGGGGCACTGCCGTATTCTGGCCTGGATCTGTGGCCCGGTCTGCGAAACGCCCGACACCGACCACTCCTCGCGCCCCTGGTGAGGGCGCGAATCGGCTACCCTGGGTGTGTGGCCATTGAATTTTCTGAAGAGATCCCGTCCCTGCGCACCACGATGGAGAATATCCTCGCTGTCGTGCAGCCGGACAAGCTGCGCGCACAGATCGCCGAGCTGAACGAAAAGGCAGCCGCCCCCGACCTGTGGGACGACCCGAGCGCCGCGCAGGCTGTCACCAGCGCGCTGAGCCACCGCCAGAGCGAGCTTGATCGCGTCACGCAGATGAGCGAGCGCATTGATGACCTCGAGGCCATGGTGGAAATGGCCGCCGAGGATCCCGACGAGGGCGCTGACATCCTGGCGGAGGCCGAGGCTGACCTGGAGAAGCTGCATAAGGATCTGTCCGACCTGGAGATCCGTACGCTGCTGGACGGCGAGTACGACGAACGCAACGCCGTCGTCACGATCCGAAGCGGCGCGGGCGGCGTGGACGCCGCCGACTTCGCCGAGATCCTCCTGCGCATGTACCTGCGCTGGGCGGAGCGCCACGGCTACCCGACCAAGGTCATGGACACCTCCTACGCCGAAGAGGCCGGTCTGAAGTCGGCGACCTTCGAGGTCCAGGCCCCCTACGCGTACGGCACGCTGAGCGTCGAGGCCGGTACCCACCGCCTCGTGCGCATCAGCCCCTTCGACAACCAGGGGCGTCGCCAGACTTCCTTCGCGGCCGTCGAGGTCATCCCCCTCATTGAGACCACGGACCACATCGAGATCCCCGAGTCCGAGCTGAAGATCGACGTCTTTCGCTCCTCGGGACCCGGCGGCCAGTCCGTCAACACGACCGACTCGGCCGTGCGCATGACCCACATCCCGACGGGCATCGTCGTGTCCATGCAGGATGAGAAGTCCCAGATCCAGAACCGCGCAGCCGCCCTGCGAGTCCTGCAGTCCCGCCTCCTCGTGCTGCGCCACGAGGAAGAACAGGCAAAGAAGAAGGAACTCGCCGGCGACGTCAAGGCCTCGTGGGGTGACCAGATGCGCTCCTACGTGCTCCAGCCCTACCAGATGGTGAAGGACCTGCGTACCGAGTTCGAATCCGGCAACCCCCAGTCCGTGTTTGACGGGGACATTGACGGCTTCATCAACGCTGGCATTCGCTGGCGCAAGAACGAGCAGAAAGCTGCTCAGGACTGAGCAGCGCCCATACGCGCAACCCGGCCCCGGCCTCGTCAATCCATGAACGAGGCTGGGGCCGCTCGCATCCCCGAGCTGGCGCGGGTGGCGCTGAACAAACCACACCGCCGGTTTTCCGCGTGTCGCAGCCGGGGCGTGACCCCATCGTTACCTAATCTGACAGAGACTATTGACCCCGATCGGACGGTCCCATGATTCGTTTTGATGATGTCACCATGGTGTACACGCCAGGTGCCCAGCCCGCGCTGGATCACGTCTCGCTGGAGGTGGAACGCGAAGAATTCGTGTTCCTCGTCGGCAAGTCGGGTTCTGGCAAGTCCACCTTCCTCCAGCTCGTCATGCGCGAGATGAAAGCAACGAGCGGCAAGGTGTGGGTGCTCGGTAAGGACGTATCCAAGCTGTCCACCTGGGCCGTGCCGAAACTGCGCCGTCAGATCGGCACGGTTTTCCAGGACTTCCGCCTGCTGCCCTCCAAGACCGTGTACGAGAACGTCGCGCTGGCCATGCAGGTGATCGGCAAGCCTCGTCACGCCATCGAGACCTCCGTCCCCGACGCCCTGGACCTCGTGGGCCTGTCGGGCAAGGAATCGCGTCTGCCGCACGAACTCTCCGGCGGTGAGGAACAGCGCGTGGCCATCGCCCGCGCCATGGTGAACCGTCCCGAGCTGCTGCTCGCGGACGAGCCCACCGGCAACCTCGACCCCGAGACATCGCTGGGCATCATGCGCCTGCTCGACCGAATCAACCGCACGGGCACGACCGTCGTCATGGCGACCCACGACGCCACCATTGTTAACCAGATGCGCAAGCGCGTCATCGAACTCGAGGCCGGCGACGTTATCCGCGACCAGAACCGCGGCGTCTACGGGGCCGGGAGGTAAAGAGAGTGAAGCTTCGTTTTATTTTCTCCGAGGTCGGCAAGGGCTTGTCGCGTAACCGCGCGATGAGCGTGGCCGTCATCCTCGTGACCTTCGTGTCCCTGCTGTTCGTCGGCATCGCGGGCCTGACCCAGATGCAGGTGTCCAAGATGAAGTCGGAGTGGTACGACAAGATCGAGGTCACGGTCTACATGTGCGCGATCAACGACGCCGCCCCGAACTGCAACGCGACCGAGGCGACCGAAGCGCAGATCGATGCCGTGCGCCAGAAGCTGGCCTCCTCCGAGATGACGCCCTACGTGGCAACCGTCTACGAGGAGACCAAGGAAGAGGCATACGAGAACTTCAAGCGCCTCAACGGCAACGACGCGCTCACGCAGTGGACCACGCCGGACATGCTCCAGTTCGCGTTCCGTATCAAGCTGGTCAACCCCGAGCAATACTCGGTGGTCAAGGAAGAGTTTTCCGGGACCGCCGGCGTCTCCGAGGTCCGCGACCAGCGTGAGGTCGTCGAACCCCTGTTCCGCGTGTTGGGTGCCGCCCGCACGGCCGCCCTGGGACTCGGCGCGATCATGGTCGTCGCGGCGATCCTGCTGATCTCGACGACGATCCGCCTGAGCGCGATGAGCCGCGAGCAGGAAACCCAGATTATGCGCTACGTGGGTGCCTCGAACCTGTTCATTCAGGCACCCTTCATGATCGAGGGTGCGCTGGCCGCACTGGTGGGCGCAGCCTTCGCAATCGGCACCCTGTTCGCGGGTGTGCACTTCGTCGTCCAGGGGTGGATGGCTCCCGCCTTCAAGTGGACGAACTTTATTGGTATGGGCGAGGTGGCAATCATGACGCCGATCCTCGTCCTGGCCGCGGTGGCGCTGGCGATTATTGCGTCGGCTTTCTCGTTGGCCAAGTACACGAAGGCGTGAGTCTCATGTTCCGTTCTCTTCGTCGTCCCCGTCGCGGCGTGGTCCGCGCAGGTGCCCTGGCCCTCGCGTTCGCGTCGTTCATCGCGATGAGCCAGACGCTGCCCGCGCGCGCGGACGACGACCGTGACGCAGCTGCGAACGCCGCCGCGGAGGCGCAGGCGACGGTCAATGCCCTGCAGTCTCAACTCGAGGGTATCGACGCATCGCTGGCGCAGGTCTACATCGACCTGCAGAACCTCAATGCTCAGATCCCGGAAGCTCAGACCGCCTACGACAACGCAGTGGCCGACTACGACAAGAAGTCTCGCGAACACACGACGATCCTGGGTGAGCTGAGTGCCGCGAAGGGCGAGCAGACCCGCATCGACGATTCGCTGAACGACGCGACCACGCAGGCCGACGATTCGCAGCGCGCGATCGCCGACCTGGTGCGCCGCAAGTACCGTGATGGCAACGTCGATCCGGTCGCGGTGGCCCTGACCTCGGGCGGCACCGAGTCCATTACGGAGCGCGCCGCAGCGGCCGACATGGCACTGCGCACGGAGAACCAAACCATGACCTCGGCCCTGGACGTGTCCTCGTCCCAGCGCACCCAGTCCACGCGCCAGGGTGCGATCACGGATCGTATCGCTGACCTCGAGGAGAAGGCCGCTCAGGCGGAAGCGGACGCGCAGACCGCGAAGGACGACGCTGACGCGAAGCTTACCGAGCTCAACGACCTGAAGGATCAGGCGTCTGCCAAGCAAACCGAATGGGACGCTCAGAAGGGACAGGTCCAGGCCTCCCTCGACCAGGCTGAGGCCGACTACCAGGCGCGCAGCGATGAACTGGCGGCCATTGATGCGGCGAACCAGGCCACGGGCGTGTCCTACACGTCGTCCTCGGGCTTCCGTAACCCGCTCGACATCCCGATCGTCGTCACCAGCCCCTTCGGTATGCGCTACCACCCGGTGCTGGGCATCATGAAGGGGCACTCGGGCACCGACATGGCGGCCGACTGTGGCACGATCATCCACGCTGTTGCATCGGGCTACGTCAGCGCGGTGTCCGCTGACGTGTCGGCGGGTAACTACGTGGATATCAACCACGGCATTGTCGGCGGCAACTCAGTCATCACGGAATACCTGCACATGCAGGCCCAGTACGTGTCCCCCGGACAGTACGTGAACGCGGGCGACGCGCTGGGCGAGGTTGGCTCGACCGGCTACGCAACCGGATGCCACCTGCATTTCGGTGTTCTTGAGAACGGAAACTATGTTGAACCGATGGATTACCTGTAATCCGGGTTAGGATGGACCCTCGTAGCGTTTTCGCTGCGGGGGTCTTTCCTGTGTGAGCAGGGAAACGAGTCTGGAGGGAGGCAGGTCATGCCCAAGGAATGGAAGAAGCCCAAGCCTACGGAGGGGCAGCGTGCCAAGGCTGCCTCCGACGCGAAGAAGACGATTGCCCGTAACAAGAAGGCGCGCCACGACTACACGATTGAGGACACCTGGGAGGCCGGTCTGGCTCTCATGGGGACCGAGGTGAAGGCGCTGCGGATGGGGCGCGCCTCGCTCGTGGATGCGTGGGTGGAAATCAATGGGGGAGAGGCATGGCTGTACGGTGCCAACATCCCCCTGTATTCGCAGGGCTCGTGGACGAACCACGCGCCCACGCGCAAGCGCAAGCTGCTGCTGCACCGAGCTGAGATCGACCGTATGCAGGATCGCGTGGCCGCGAAGGGCTACACGATTGTGCCCCTGGAGCTGTACTTCATTGGCGGGCGCGTCAAGGTCGAGGTTGCTCTGGCTAAGGGCAAGCAGGAGTGGGATAAGCGCCAGGCGCTGCGCGAGAAGCAGGATCAGCGCGAGGCCGAGCGCGCGATGCGCCGCTACGTGAAGCAGGCCCGCCGGTAACGGAAAGAAGGCGACCCTGTGCGAGGTTCCGTCAGGATTTTTCGTCGTGATCTTCTGAGGCTGGTCACCGTCCCAGCCGCTTGGATCGTCATCATCGGTATGGCGTTCGTCCCCGCGCTTTATGCGTGGTTCAACATCGTGGGGTTCTGGGACCCTTACGCTCATACGTCGCAGATCCGCGTGGCCGTGGCCAACGAGGACGAGGGGGCGACGAAGGACGGACTGGGCACCGTCAACGTTGGCGCTTTGCTGTCGAATCAGCTGCGGCAGAATGACCAGCTGGGCTGGCACTTCGTGAGCGCGGACGAGGCTCGCTCTGAGGTCGAGCACGGCGAATCCTACGCCGCTTTCGTCATCCCGGCCTCGTTCTCCTCTGATCTGACGGGCATCGTTGACGGCACGTACGTCAAGCCGAACATCCAGTATTACGTCAACGAGAAGAATAGCGCGGTGGCCCCGAAGATTACGGGGGCGGGTGCGACGGCGCTGGATCGGAAGATCAACGCGACGTTCGTGTCCACCGTCGCCAAAGTGCTGTCCGACAAGGCGTCCGAGGCCGGGGTCGGCATCGCGGATCAGGCTGATACTGCGCGTGCGGACGCGGTGGCCTCGCTTGGGGAGGCTTCGACGAAGGCGCAGAACGTGTCGGATACCCTGTCGAGCATGGGGGAGACGATTGACTCCGCGAAGGACTCCGTCGCCTCGGCTCGTACGACGCTGGGGGAGCTCGATACTGCGGCGGGTGACCTGTCGGCGTCACTGGACACGGCCGACGCACTCGTCACCGACGCGCGTACGTCGCTGGCTGATTTCTCTGGCGACATGGGGTCGGTCCTGGATGGGCTATCGACCAATACGTCGGACGCGCTGGCCGACCTGTCGACAGACGCGGGCAGCCTCGACGGTGCCGTGCAGGGGGCGACGGGCAGGCTTGATGGTCTGCTCGTCGAAGGCAACTCGATCAACACGACGGTTGGCACGATTCTCAGTGATCTGGACACGGCGGGTGTCGGGAATCTTCCTGGCGCGGGTACGGCCCTGACGGATCTGACGAACAACAACACGTCGCTGTCGACTGCGATTACCGACCTGACGACTCTGAACACGGACCTGTCCGCGTCCTCGACGTCGATTTCCACGGCTCTCACGTCCGCGTCGACCGCCGCCAACTCCGTGCAGACGGCCGTGTCGAACGCGCGAGCGGGCGTGAGCGGTCAGGTTCCTACACTCTCGACGGCTATCGACGATTTTTCGAGCGCCTCCTCGTCGATGCGTTCGTCGCTCGATACTCTGCGCGGCCAGCGTGACCAGGTGTCGACGCTGCTCGATCAGTTGGATTCGCTGCTCGACGACGCGAAGACTGCCACGTCGAACAGCGCGACTAACGTGGGCACCATCAAGACGGACCTGGATAGCGTGTCCACGGATGTCTCGTCGATCGCGTCGTCGAACACGCTGCGTGACCTGGCGACCTCGCTGGGGACCAACGCGGAATCGGTTGCTTCCTTCATGGCGTCGCCGACCTCGATCCAGACGCAGACGGTGTTCCCGGTCGCCGCCTATGGGTCGGCGATGGCACCCCTGTTTACGAACCTGGCGCTGTGGATCGGCGCGTTCTCCCTCGTTCTTCTCCTCAAGCTCGATGTCGACGAGGAGGGGATAGACCCCGTCTCCTCGGCCACCAAGTACGTGGGCCGGTGGATGTTGCTCGCTTTCTTCGGCGTCATCCAGGCGCTCGTCGTGTCGATCGGTGACCTGATCATTGGCGTGCAGACCGTCTCTCGCCCGACTTTCGTGGGGACGTCGATCATTATTTCGATGGTCTACGTGTCTATCGTCTACATGCTCGCGACGTGCTTCCAGCACATCGGCAAAGGCCTGTGCGTCGTCATCATGGTCATGCAGATTCCCGGTTCTGCCGGCCTGTACCCGATTGAGATGCTGCCGTCCTTCTTCCGTTTCTTGCATCCGGTGCTCCCTTTCACATATGGGATTAAAGCGATGCGCGAGACGGTGGGCGGCTTCTACCGGCACGAGTACTTCTTGGCCCTGGGGGCGCTCGGCGTTCACGCGCTGGTCGCATTCGTCATTGGGCTGGCGTTGCGCCCCTTCCTGGTCAACCTCAACGCGATGATCACGCGCGACCTGGCGTCCTCGGGCTTGTTCGTGGCCGAGGCGACGCGTGTGCCCTCCAACCGCTACCGCCTGACCCAGATCGTGGCGGCCCTGGCTGACCATGAGGGCTTCCAGCGTTCGGTGTCGGCGCGTGCCGCCCGCTTCGAGCGCCGCTACCCGCGCATGAGGCGCGGTGCCATCGTGCTGGGTGTGGTCGTGCCCGCTGCTCTCGCGGTCCTGTCGGTCACGAACGCCGCCGAAGTGCCGGTCGTGCTGGGTGCGTGGATTGTGTGGGTCCTGGCTGTCATCACGTTCCTGATCGGCTTGCAGTACCTGCGTGAGGCTCTCGAGCGCCAGCAACTGCTCGGTGCCATGGAAGAGAGCGACGTGCGTTCACTGCTGACCCGCCGCGTCAAGGGTGCTCGCTCGCGAATCGCGCTCAGCGCAGCTGCCGTGAGCGCGTCGATCTCCTCTGCCCTGGCGGCGTCGCTCGCACAGTACGACGCAGAGCACGCTTCCGAGGAGACCGAGGACGAGGCTTCCACGGGTTCCGCCGACACCGTGTCCTCAGCGCAGGGGAAGACGACCGACGAGGCCGACCCCGGCCTCGTGGGTGAGGAACGGACAGCGGAAGGCGACGAGACCGACGAGGCGGACCCCGGCCTCGTGGATGAACCTGACGCTGCCGAGGACGAGGAGGACGCGAAGTGAGAACTATCTGGGCTATCTACCGCGCGGACCTGCGCCGGGCGCACCGCTCACTCATCGCCCTCGTCGTGACCTTTGGACTCGTCGTCATTCCCTCGCTGTTCACGTGGTTCAACGTCGCGGCGTCCTGGGACCCCTTCGGCAACACGCGCTCCCTGCGTATCGCTATTGCGAACACGGATGTGGGATACAAGTCCGATCTGGTGCCACTGCATATCAACATCGGCGACCAGGTCGTCTCTGCTCTGCGCAAGAACGATAAATTCGACTGGGTGATCGCCTCGGAGGAGGCTGCGGTCGAAGGGACACGCTCGGGCGACTACTACGCGGCCATTGTCATCCCCGAAGACTTTTCGAAGGACATGCTGACCTTCTTCGACGGGGAGGCTTCGAGCGCGCCCATGACGTACTACGTCAACGAAAAGAAGAACGGAATTAGCCCGAAGCTCGCAGGCCAGGGAGCCGAGTTTGTCAGCGCGCAGGTGAACCAGACCTTCGCACAGACTCTCGCCGAGGTTGCGCTGGATACGGCCTCGTCGATGGGGGACGCACTGTCCTCGACGACCGCGACGGGGGCCGTCACCACGCTCGACAACCGCGTGCAGTCAGTGGCCACGCGCCTGCGTACCGCCGCCGACAGCGCGGACGCGTACGCGGCGCTGGCCAGTTCTTCGCTGACACTCATCGATTCGACGACGACGCTCGTATCCGGTGTGGGGACCGCGAAGTCCTCCGCGCAGTCAGCCGTCGGCAGCGCCGACTCCGGAGCGACGGGGCTGACCGCCGCAGCCACCGGTGCGATTGCCTCCGTGTCCAGCGCCATCGACTCATCCAAGACGGAGCTCAGCACGCTGTCCACCTCCGTGGAGAACGTGTATTCGACGGCGTCGACCAGTGCAACCGACGCCTCAGCGTCGCTGCGTTCGCAGGCCGATGTCCTGGATTCGCACGCGACCACCTACGAGAACATCAAGAAGACGCTCAAGGACTTGCCAGGCTCGCCCGTGTCCCAGTCCTCCCTGGATAGGCTGCAAAGCGCGGCCGACCGGCTGCGTACCCTGGCGACCAACCTGCGTGACGCTGCGACCGACCTCGACACGAAGACCACGGACGCGCAAACCAATCACGACAACATCACCGCCCTGATTGCCGACGCAAACCAGGCTGTCGATGACCTGTCAGCCGACTACGACAATGACCTGAAGCCGAAGCTCGACTCCCTGGCCTCGACCCTGTCGTCGGCGCAAACATCCCTGTCCTCCGCGCGTTCTAGCTTGTCCTCCTCGGTCTCCACGGCCTCGGATGGCGGCGACAGTGTGCGCGATAAGCTCACGAGCTTGCATGACAATCTGACGTCGGCGGCCTCGGATATGCGCGATTCCGCCGGGAAAATGGATTCGCTGCACACCTCCATCAAGGAGGCCCAGGACAGCGGCGATCTGACGACCCTGAAGGACATCATCGGGAATAATCCCGAGGCGCTGGCCGCCGCCATTGCCGCACCCGTCGGCGTCGATACGATTCCCGTTTATCCGGTGGCGAACTTCGGCTCCCAAATGGCACCCATGTACTCGATCCTGGCCCTGTGGGTCGGCTCCGTCCTCATGGTTGTGTCCATCCGCTCTGATGTGACCGACGAGAATGCCGCTGAGGGCTTGCCCGAGGATGATCCGCTGCGCGCTACGTTGACCGCTTCGCGGATCCGCCTGGCGTCCGGGTACCTGGGGCGCTACCTGATTTTCGGGACGATTGCACTGACACAGGCGACGCTGATCGGGCTGGGCGATCTCTATTTCCTGAAGGTTCAGCACGTCCACCCGCTGGAGTTCATGGGCACGCTGTGGCTGACAGCCGTCGTGTTCTCGTTCCTCATGTACACGCTCATCGCGACGTTCGGGAACGCTGGTAAGGCCCTGGGCGTGCTGCTGCTGGTGTTGCAGATTTCAGGTGCCGGGGGAGCGTTCCCGCTGGCGATCCTGCCATCCTTCTACTCGTCGATTTCGCCGTTCCTGCCGGCTACCCACGCGATGACGGCGCTGCGCGCGTCAATCGCCGGATATACGGGCCACGAGTACGGGGATGCCATGTGGCTCCTGGCCTCCTTCATCCTGTTTGCGGCGTTCCTGGGGCTGGCGCTGCGCCCGCTGCTGGTGCGCGGCAACCGGCGGATGGTAGCGAAGCTGGAGTCCACGAAGCTCCTGTAGAGCAGTGGTGCCCGTGGGGACGAGGCTTGCGCGTGTTCGCGGGGCGTCGGGGAGTTGAAAACTCAAAAGGGGATGATCGGTTTCGACAGTGGTCGTCGATCGAAGTGAAGCGAGCCGAGAATGTACGCTCAACTCGTAAACGATGCGTGCAAACCAATAGGTGCCGAACAGAATCGCACCGACTACGTTCTCGCTGCCTGATATCGCAGCCTGAACCTTTAGTCCGTCAGCCCGGGAGTTGCTTCCGGCCCGGTGTCTGGCGTCGTCTAGGGAGCCACTGGGTGCCGCCCATGTTGGTGGGGCGGCTCCGACACTCAATCAACTGAGCCCATCCGGCGGTGAGTCTACGCAATGCCGGGGGCCGAGAAATAAAACCGTAGACTGCGCTCGGAGAAGAATTCGGGGCCGGCTATTGGACGGGGGTTCGATTCCCCCCATCTCCAGTCGCCGATTACATTGAGGCGTCGACGTGTGAGGACTTCATCGAGGTGATTCGCATCGGCCGATGCTGCGGGAACGCCCCTCCTCGTCCTTGGCGGCGCGGTCGAGGGCTGGCTCGTCTCGGGAAGTGTGCCCGAGACGGGCCTCGCCTGCGGGAAGTGAAGGTGGGGTCGGGTGGGCGTTCTTCGGAGCGAGGGTACTCTTGGGCAGAGGACGCTCTCGGACCGGGAGGCTGTCCGTGAGCCGAGTTTACCTCCGATGGAATCGGCTCTTGCCAACCGGGTATGGCCGACTGCTCGGTGCGTGTGAAGGGTCGGACTTTCTGGAGTGGCCAGGGTGCTTCGGGGGTGAGGCTTTCCATGACAGGGCGCGTTCTTACCAGTTTGCCCCGGATCGTTGAGGCCATTCGACTCGCGCCGTTGTCTGAACACCCCTCGCGGGGAACGGTGGGCGCGCCGCCTTAGCTCAGTCGGCAGAGCGATTCACTCGTAATGAATAGGTCGTGGGTTCGATTCCCACAGGTGGATCCACTTGAACGCTCAGTTTGATGCAAAATTTTAACGGCTCTTCCGAGTTGAGTGTGGGTGACCGGGTGTTGGTCGGGGGTTGCGGGTAGAGGTCGAGGTCCTTGATGATGAGCGGACTTCTACCCCCGCTGTCGTCAAGGGACCTCGGGCGGTGTCTCACCCTACCTGCTGCTGCTGTGCGTCGCTTGATCGTTGTGATCGGTGTGATCTGCTCGTCGGTTTGGAGGGCTTCCATCTGATGAGCGTGGCTCGCACCCCAGGGGCCCTGGTGCTCGATGTTGAGTCGTGCAACCAGCTGGCGGGCTGCCCTGGTTGCGGGGTGATCGCACAAGGCCACGGTCGCGTGGTGGTGGAGGTGATTGACGCGCCCTGGGCCGGGATTCCGACAAGGATCCGGTGGCACAAGCGCCGATGGATATGCCGCGAACACACCTGCCAGATCGCGACTTTCACTGAGCAGAACCACTCGGTGTGCTCCCAGAGCGCGTTTGGGTGTGCGGGCGATCCGCTGGGCGATCCGACAGCTGCGCTTCGAAGGGGCCACCATCGCTGGCCTGGCCCGACAACTGGCAACCACGTGGAATACCGTGTGGTCCCATATCAAGCCGTGTCTGCAAGCCGCATCTGATGACCCCGCCCGCTTCGCAGGCGTGCAGGTGCTGGGGGTTGATGAGCATGTGTGGCATCACCAGGACCGACGCCGACGAGGGCCCCGTGAGCTCACCGGCATCGTGGACCTGACACGCGGGGAGGATCATCCCACGGCAAGGTTGTTGGACCTGGTCCCAGGAAGGTCTGGCACTGTGTACAAGAACTGGCTAGAAGAGCGCGGCGAACAGTTTCGCTCCGGTATCCAGATCGCGACACTGGATCCCTTCCAGGGACAGCAAGAACGCCATCGACGATCAACTCCAAGACGCCACCAGCGTCCTCGATGCCTTCCATATTGTCAAGCTCGCTGGCGACGCTCTCGATGAGGTGCGTCGCCGCGTCCAGCAAGACACGACCGGTCACCGCGGGCGCAAGGGTGATCCCCTCTATCAGATCCGCAATCTTTTGCGCGCCTCGCGTGATCGGCTCACGAAGCGTCAAAAGGAACGCCTCCGTGAGGCCTTCGTGGCAGATGAGGCGCATATCAGTGTTGAAGTCGCCTACCTGCTCACCCAGCAAGTGCGCGAGGTCTTCCATCAAGACACACCCGCCCAAGGCCAACGCCTGGCCGCTCGTCTCATCGAGAGCCTACCAGCCTGTCCCATCCCCGAGATCGCTCGCCTGGGCCGGACCCTACGCAAGTGGAAGGACGCATTCTTAGCCTACTTCGATACCGGCGGAGCCAGCAACGGGCCAACAGAAGCCATCAACGGAATCATCGAACTAGGCAGACGCACCGCCAGAGGCTACCGCAACCCCACCAACTACCAACTCCGAATGCTCCTCATCGCAGGAGGCCTAGACGCCTCCACCCACACTCAACTATGAAGAGCCCGTTTACCTTGTTTTCTATTATTGCTTGTTGGAGGCAGTGTTCGTTCCACCATGGCGGGATCCGTCTTGGTATTTGGGGTTGTAGCCGATGACGCCCGCGCATGACCTTCTCGGACGGTTCGCCCGCAAGAACGCGTACAGTTCCTCGTAAGCCTCAGACTCATCAGGTCGATGAGCTGCCTGTTTTCCAAAGGGGCCTGCGGACGGAGCGCCGATGGAGCCGAGACAGTGTGCGCATTTGCGGGTTCGGGAGGAGGCACCGGGCTGTGGTGCTCGCTGGCGCCTCTCGCGACTCCTGAGCGGCTCGGTTGGCACCTCATTCGCTATGACGGCACATGCTTTTTCTTTGGGGTGCCGATGGAGCGGTTGCGATGTTGGAGGACGTTGCCCACGGCCACTACGGGACGGGCTTAATTTCACGCGCGACGGCTGAAATGCTTCGGGAGAAGCACGTCCGAAGGAGAGCCGGTGTTGCTTGGGGAACACGGAGGCTGGTGGAGGCTTTGCCAGTGCCAAAGTCAGAGTCAGCGCCAAAGTCAGACTCAAAGTCAAACTCGGCGCCAGCGTCAAGTTCGCCAGCGGCTCGTTCGGATGAAGAAGTAGACAGAGGCGCAAACGAAGAAGTAGACGACGAAGCGACGGCTCGAACCGGGAAGGTCCGGGCCGCCGCTCGGCGCTCACATTTCACTCAGTCACGGGCTGGGTAGCTGATCCGGGAGACGTGTCAGCGAACTCTACTTGCGCAGCCGTTTACCGCCTGCGCAGGAGAAGCGCCCAGGCGCCCGCCCCGACGAGTCCGCTACCACCGATCCCTACGAGGATCCACTGCCACCAGTTCGAGCCGCTCCCGTACGAGGCGGAACCGCGCTCAGGATTGAGCAGGGCGCTCACGGGGGTAGCGGGCTTGGTGAGCGCCCGCGTCGTGGGCGCTCCTGACTGTGAGGAGTCCGCGAAGTCCAGACCCGCGACGCCGCTCGACTGGGAGTCGTCGGCGCTGGAAGCGCCCGATACGCCGGAGTCGGAGCTCGTTGACCCCGCGCCAGTCGCCGAGTTTGACGACACTAGCGAGCCGGATACGGTCGACCCACCGGTTACCGGGGTTCCGGTCTGCCCGGCACCCTCGGCGAGGCGCGCGGCGGCCGCGGTCGGGTTCCCGATCGGCGAGGCCGGGGCGCTCGCACTTGCTGAGGGGGAGCCCGTGGACGGTGATCCGGTTGACGGGGAGGTGCCCGGAGCGGGCGCGGGCTGGCCGGGCCGCTGCGCACCGTTGTTCGGGTTCGGTGCGGGCGAGGGGTTCGGCTCAGGCGAGGGATCCGGCTCAGGCGAGGGGTTCGGCTCAGGCGAGGGATCCGGCTCAGGCGAGGGGTTCGGCTCAGGCGAGGGATCCGGCTCAGGCGAGGGGTTCGGCTCAGGCGAGGGATCCGGCTCAGCGCCCCTCTTGATGGCGTCGTCGCCGACGAGGAAGATCACATGGAGGGTCTTCTCGATGGTGGAGCCGTCAGCGAGGTGCGCGGTGTAGACAAAGTCGGTCGAGTAGCGCCCGGGCTTCGTGAAGTAGAAGGCCTGGTGGTCGTGTGATCCAAAGAGGTAGCGGAGGACCATGTCGGGCTTCATCGAGTCGAGTCGGGGCGTGAATCCCTCGAAGAGGGAGGAGTTACCGGTGACGAGGCGACCGGGGCCGGTGAAGTTCCTCATCGCGACCTCGACGCCCTTGCTTGAGAGCTGCGAGTAGTCGACCCGCTGGGTTGAGAAGCCGACCCAGGGGATGCCCTCGAGCTGGGTCTCGGGCAGACTCCACACACCTTCGGGCGCCGCAGCGGCGAGTTCGCTGTAGCCCTTCGCGCCGGCGGGGATCTTCGCGTGCGTCGAGTCGGGGACGGCGTAGGCGAAGGTTCCGGAGGCGCGGTGGACGGGGTGGCGCGGGTCGGCGGTGTCGTCGACGAAGACCTCCGCCTTCCCGTCCTTCAGGGACATCGCCTGATCCATGTGACCTTCGGTGATGATGTGGATCGCCGAGTCGCCGGGACGGGAAGGGGCGGACGGGTTGGCAGGATCGGGTATCGAGGGATTGCCGGGCTGAACGCCACCGCTCGGTGGCGCATCGGCATCCGGATCCGCAGGGTTTGGAGAGGGTGAGGGTGAGGGTGCCTCGCCGTTGTTCTCCGCGGTGATCGCGCGCAGCGCCGAGATCGCGGCGTCGCCGACGACGAAGTGAGCGGAGCGGGACTTGTAGGAGAAGTTCCCGTCCTTGTCGCGCGTCTCGATGTTGAAACCGACGGCGTAGACGCCTGGCTTCGTGAAGACGTGGGCGAGGGGAACTGCGGCTGCATCGACGGTGAAGCCGCGGTTGGGGTCGCGCGTCGTATCGAGGGTGACGTTCATCGCCCCGTCGGTGACGGTCCCCGCGATGTAGCGGCTGCCCTTGGGGCCGTCGAAGGTGTCGATGGAGTAAACGGCTGGCCCGGAGCGCAGATCGGCGGGCATTTGGGTGAAGTCGAATCCGAGCGATCCGTGCTCACCGGAGGCAGGCAGGACCCAGCGGTCGCCGTCGGCGGTCGTCTGCTTGAGTGAGTCGGGGATTTCGAGGATCGGTTCCCCGGGGATCGACTTGCCGTTCGCGTTCACCTCGAGGGTCACCCGCTTGATCGGCACGCCAGCCCGCACATCGTCTTTGAAGGTCCCCTTGTAGACGTAGTGGGAGGGGGAGGAGGGTGAGGCTGGCGCCTTCGCAGTAGAGCCGAAGAGCGCTTCGATCTGCTTACGGGCCTCGGCCTGGGTGAAGGGGGGCTCGGGCTCGGCGGGCGTCTCCTCGGTGGAGAGTTCGCCGGAAGCGATCATCTTCTCCTTCATCTGCTCGGCAGTCGTTCCGATCGGAGTGAGGGAGGTTGTGGTGCCTTCGGGCAGACCGACCTCGTCATCGGAGCCGACGAGCCACGTGATGGTCGAGGGCAAGGAATTAACGGCTCTCTGGGACCAGGTGGACGTGTAGGAGGCAACCATGTCGAGCCGGTAGACGCCCGCTTTCGAGAAGGTCCAGTTCCAGTGGCCGTGGGAGCCAGCCTGGAGGGAGAGCGGCGCGAGCGAGGGGTCGGAAGAGAGCCCTCGACTCAGGGAGTTCGTGCCGATGGTGCGCCACACCTCGACGGCTCCGGGCCCGGAGGAATTTGCGATCGAGAGCTTCACCTCGTCAAGAAGGATCCCCTCGGGCTGGGCGACCTCGTGCGCCGTGTCGAAGGCACCGATGCCAGCCCAGACGGGACGCCAGTTGTCGATCTGCTCCTGGGGGGCACGCCAGACAATGTCGCCGGGCTTGCCAATGAAGTCGAAGAGGCCGCCCGAGGGGACGACCATGCGCGAGACCTCCTGGGAGTCGGAGACACGCGCGTCGGGGGCGAGTCGGACGCAGACGGAGTTTGGGTCCTTGACGACTTTGCGCCCGTCGACAACAGTAACGGTGAAGATCTCGTCGACACGGGTGACGTAGGCGGCGTCAACATGCGCGTGGTGGAGGAGCTTGCGGCCAGCGCACACGTGGGGAACGCGGCCGTCGGGCCCAGGGGTCGCCTCCGGGTCAGCGCCGGGCGAGCCCGCAGGAACCGTGAGGTCGGCGGGCACGAGGTCCCCGTAGCCAGCCTCTCCGGGCAGGTGCTCGGGATCGTCGGGCGCTCCGGGGGACGAGGGTGCGGCCTCAGCGTTGGTCGAGCCGGAGGCGTCGGAGGCGTACTCCGTGAGAGAGGTCGTTTCTAACGGGACTGCGTGCGCCAAGGGCGCGGCGATCGTTGGCGTAGCAAAGAGCGCGAGGGTGAGGAGCGCGGTGAACAGGGCGAGGAGGGGATGAATCCCGCGGTGGGTGGCGCGCATGATGAACCTTCTGGCGATAATGAGAATGAATTGCATTAGCGTACAGGGCTGTCTGCGAACCGCGCAACCTCGAGTGTGAGGTCCGGATCACGCTTGCCGCGTGTAAGGATGCGAGAAGAGTAATTGATGCCCTCAAGGCGCGCGTACGGGCGCGGATGTCGAAGACTCTGCTCGTCTACTTCGCGGTGTTCGCGGTCTTCCGTTGTGGACGCGCAACTCGGTCTGCATCGCGTAGCCACTCCTTCTCGGCCTCTACTGAGAGGTTGTCGACACCGTCCTCAACGCGGATCCGTACCGACGCGAGCGCCCTGGAACGAGAGCGCGACATCTAGACGCTCCTATTCGCCTCCTCCAGACCGAGGGGCGGGCCTACACCCACCGCTACATCTGTGAACGGCGGTTTCAAGTGGTGAGTGCAACGGCGTAGTTGTGGGGTAATTGTTCTATGGGTTTGGCGGGGGTTTTCAGTTGAATCGTTGGTGGGGTCGGGTGTTGAGTTGGCGTTGGGCTTCTTCGAAGGTCTTCGGGCGGGTAGGTGCCCAGGTCGGTGCCTTTGGGGAAGTAGTCGCGCAAAAGGCCGTTCATGTTCTTGTTGGAGCCGCGCTGCCAGGGAGAGTGCGGGTCGGCGAAGTAGACATTGATCGTTGTCTTCTTCGTCAACTCTTTGGTTTTGGCTATCTCGGCTCCCTGATCCCAGGTCAGCGTGCGCCGCAGATCCTGGGGTAGGTCGGCGATCATGTCGGTCAGAGTCTCGACTATGGTATCGGCGTCGTGCGAGAGGGGCAAAGGCCGCAACAGCAAGTACTCGGTGGTGCGTTCGACAAGAGTGATGGTCGCGCTCTTGGAGTTCTTCCTGATGATCAGATCACCATTCCTAATGGCCTGGGCCGAGGTGCCCTTCGGCTTCCTCGGGCCGATCGGTGATCCTGGCGCCCTCGACCCACGACTTGCCTGACGAACGGGCAACAGTGAGCTTGGAGCGTGGTTTGCGGCTCGTGCGTCCCGAGCGCAAGGTTTTCTCTACTTTGAGTTCGTGACGCAGGTTTGCATGCCCGTGTACGTAGAGGGCCTGGTAGATGGTTTCGGCGCTGATCGTCATGCCCCCATTGTCGGGCTCGTGCATCCAGGCGGCCGCGATCTGGCAGGGGGGCCAGTGTTCGTTGAGCTTGGCAACCACGAAAGACCGGAGCTGTGGATCCTCGATCTTCAACCCTTTGGGGCGCGCCGCAAGGTGCTTGGCCTGTTCGTGGGCTCGCGCCGCCTGATACGCGCCCGGCATCCGATCCACCTCGCGTTTAACCGTCGAGGCCGACGCTCCCACCTGAGCGGCGATGGTCCGTAATGACAGTCCTTGAGGGTGTAAGAACTCGATGAGCTGACGGCCCCCATCGTCAAGCGGGCCCCGTGCCCCTCGCCTCGGGTCAACCCCGCGACGATTCTAGGATCAGGACACACATTCCACCCACCAACAGGGCCTGTACGAAACGTCATCCCCCAATCCTTGGCTCAGCCGCGAATCGTGCAGACCGCCACGCCCGCACGCCTGTGCACTTGACGGACCGCCACCCCCTGGACCAACAGACCGAAAACGAGATCCCGCACCTCACCAGAACGGCGAAACACCACAGCAACCACCCCACACACTCAAGGCGCTGCACCCACCACCTGAAGCCACCCAACTCAGATGACGACCCTGCTGGGACAGCTTTCGGCGCTGACCGCTTCAAGTCGCTCGCTCGATACGAACCACGTCGCGCTTGCCTACCTGATTCACGGCGCGCAAACGGCAACAGATCGGGGTGAAACCGCTGGTCAGACCCTGTCGATCGCGCAATTGGTGGACACGCTGAATACGCAGATTTTGGATGATGCGCGCTTTTCTTCGTTCATCGACGACAAGACGCGCACGGCAATCACCGGCGTTGTTCTGGATGTTTCAAGCAGTATCTCTGCCGACAACTACGTGGACGTGAACCACGGAATGCTCGGCGGTAACTCCGTGATCACCGAATACCTGCACATGCAACGCATCTATGTTTCGCCCGGACA
>NZ_JAPWCL010000016.1:0-58272 GCF_041433955.1 Pauljensenia sp. 20925_1_25
CGTCGGTGCGTGGCAGTGAGAGGCGTCCCCAGGCCTCGTCTGATCCCACGTCGGTGCGCGGCAGTGAGAGGCGCCCCCAGGCCTCGTCCGACCCCAGGTCGACGCCCGCCCGTGAGACCTCGCGGCGACGCTTCACCGACCCCGACCCGACCCAGACTCCCCTGCAGGGGGTTGACCGGGCCTCTACGACAAAGAAGAGTTCCGTTCGCGGCTTGTGGCGGTCAACGCGCACGATGCCGGACCCTACCCCGACGCCCGATGCTGGAGTACCGTCGGTTGCGGACGACGATGACGAGTCCTTCGACACGTCGACCGACTTCGGCTTTGATGCCTTGACGGATCCCGGCGAAGAGACAGCCACGGTCAGCGGATTCGACGCAATCATCGCCGGAACCGGAGACGAAGGCCGCTCCCGTCAACATTCAGAAGACCCCTCCGAGACCACCGGCATGCGCTCGCGTCGCATCGCCGCCGAGAGACATGCGGCGCGCAAGCGCAAGCGCCGTCGTCGCATCCGTTCCTTCTTCGTGCTGCTCCTCGTGATCGGACTGGTCAGTGGGGCAGGCTACGTGGCCTACTCGCAGCTCATGAATACCTCAATGGTCGCCTCCGACGACTTCCCGGGGCCGGGCACCGACCCAATCCTCGTCACCATCGATGACCAGGCCACGGGCCGTGACATCGGTCGTGCCCTACACGAGGCCGGCGTCGTCAAGTCGGTGGGTGCCTTTGTCCGCCAGTACGAAAAGAACAGCGCGGCACGCACAATTAACCCGGGCACCTACCGCTTCAAGCGCCAGATGAGCGCGGCCGACGCGCTTGCCGTGATGCTCGATCCCATGAACCGTGTCGAGTCAACCATCACGGTCCTCGCAGGCGAACGCATGTCCGCCATCAAGAGACGCATCGTGGACGTCATGGATGTTTCCTCCGCGGACGTGGACAAAGCTTTCGCGGACACCGCCGCCATCGGCCTGCCCGCTGAAGCGGGTGGCAGCGCCGAGGGATGGCTGCACCGCGGCGAGTACAAGGTCGAGGAAGGCGACACCCCGACGGCTGTCATCGCCCGCATGGTCAAGGCGACTATCGACGAGTTGGATGCGCTCGGGGTACCCGCTGCGGACCGCGAGACGGTCCTTATTAAGGCGTCGATCGTCGAAGGAGAGATGGGAAACAACCCGAAGTACATGCCCAAGGTCGCCCGCGTCATCGAGAATCGCCTCGTCGACGACAAAGATACACACGGTGTCCTTGGCATGGACTCGACCACACTCTACGGAGCCGGCAAGGAGTCCGGCCTGCCGAGCCAAGCTGACCTCGATAACGACAACCCCTACAACACGCGTCTGCACGCAGGCCTGCCGCCCACGCCCATCAACCAGCCGAGCGCGGACGCCATCAAGGCCGTTCTGAACCCGGAAGCGGGCGACTGGCTCTACTTCGTGACGGTCGACCTCAACTCGGGTGAGACTCTCTTCGCGGCCACTGCCGATGAGCACGAGAAGAACAAAGCGAAGCTGGACGCGTACTGCACCAAGCACCCGATTCAGTGCTCGCCGCAGTCATGACGATGTGGGCCGCAGTTATCGGATCCCCTATTGCTCACTCACTGTCCCCGGTCATCCACCGGGCGGCGTGGCAGCAGCTCGGGATCGACGGATGGGAGTATCGCCGCGCCGAGGTGACCGAAGAGTCTCTGCCGACTTTCATCGGCCAGCTCGACGAGTCCTTCCGCGGACTATCGGTCACGATGCCCTGCAAGCAGGCCGTCATGCCGCTGCTTGATGCCATCGACCCGCTGGCGAGCGCGGTAGGAGCCGTCAACACGGTCGTGCCCTCGGCAGGAATGCTCGCGGGTTTTAACACCGATGTCACCGGTATTGCGTCAGCGATCCGCCGTGTGTGCTCGCGCTCTGGCGTACCCGTTCCGTCGAGTGCCCTCGTGCTCGGAGCGCGCGCAACTGCTTCCTCTGCCCTGGCAGCCTTGGGAGAGCTGGGAGTCACGACGACGACAGTGGCTGCCCGACGTTTCGGTGGTCCCGGCTCTGTCATCTCCGCAGCCTCACGCCTCGGCGTGAGCGTCGAGCAGGTCATGTGGTCCGATGTCTCTGCGGTAGCGAGTGCTGCCGCCCGCGCCGACGTGCTGATCTCGACGCTGCCCGCGGGCGTTGCAGATGCCATAGCGAGCCGTCTGGCACCCCGCGAGGGCCAGATTCTCCTGGACGTCATCTACTCGCCGCGTGACACCGCGCTGCGCACCACCTTCGAGAAAGCCGGGGGAGTCGTCGCTGAAGGCACCGACATGCTGGTCTACCAGGGGGCCGCACAGGTCCAGCTGATGACCGGTCGCAGCCCCGATCCCGCCGTGATGCGTCATGCGCTGGAGACTGAGCTGGAGCGCCGCGCGCGCGAGGCCGGGGGAACGGTGCACCCGTGATCGTCGAGTGGCTTCCACCTCGTATCAGCGCCGATCTGTCCCTCGTGTCGGGCTTCCTCACGTGGATCATTATCCTGGCGTGGCTGTGGCGCTCTGGCTGGAGGATTCAGCGCCGATACTTCATCGAGGCCACGCAGAAGCCGCTGACACGCAATGCCATCGTGTGGTGCGCTGGAATCTTCGGAGCGTTCTTTTTCGTAGGTGCCCAGATGCGCCCAGGCATGCCCGCCGTCATGACGGTGGCCATGATTGGGGCGCTGAGCGCGTACGTGGATGCCTGCACGCACCGGTTGCCGAACACGTATACGGCGGTCATGGGCATCGGTGTTCTCGCGGGTACCCTTGTCGGAATGCTCATTTCACCGATGTGGCAACAGCGGCTCATTGGCTGCGTGATCGGCATGCTCATCTGGACCATCCCGATTGCAATCCTGAATCGCCTGCCCGGTGGAATGGGCGGAGGCGACGTGAAGCTCGCCCCCGTCCTCGGCGCGATGGTGGGATCTGTTGGTCTCGAGGCCGCAGTCGCTGCGTTGGCCTTGTCGTTCCTCTCCGCCGGTCTCGCGGCCCTGTGGAAGATCGTCGTCGGCTGGGCTGGCACGCAGAGCCGCGTTCCCATGGGACCGTGGATGATTGGGTCCGCGCTGGTGGGCACCATCGCGTGGGGCGTCGTCCCCGACTGGCTATAGGCCTTTGTCACTGGCCTCATCGTGGACCCGTCGGGACGGAGTGGGTCCGGGATGGGACAATGACACGGTGAGTATTACGACGCCTTCGCATCAGTCCGAGCCTGTCAGCCTCGAATGGGGCCAAACGTGGCCTCCTCGTGACGTGTTCACCTCGCTCGCCGCGTCTCGGCGCGTGATCCCCGTCGTGCGCCGTGTTCTCGCTGACGAACTGAGCGCAGTCGGCGTCTACCGCCAGCTCGCTCATGGTGACTATGGCAGTTTTATTCTCGAATCCGCCGAGCATGGTGGCTCCTGGGGGCGCTGGTCCTTTGTCGGGGCGTCGAGTGCCGGTGCCATCGTTGCCCGTGATGGTCATGCCCAGTGGGTGGGTGCTCATCCGGAGGGGGCGCAGCCGGAGGGTACGTTCCTAGAGGTCGTGCACTCCGCGCTTGAGCAGCTGGCGGCGTCGCCCATCGAGGGGCTGCCCCCGCTGACGGGCGCTCTCGTCGGCTCGCTCGGTTGGGGCATCATCCCCGAATGGGAGCCGACCTTGGCGGCAACAGCCCCCAAGGAGTCCGACGTCCCCGATGCGACGCTCGTGCTCGCCACCGAGGTGGCCGCCATCGACCACGCGACGGGGTCGGTGTACCTGATGGCCATCGCCTGGAACCTCAACGGCTCGGATGAGGGTGTCGACGGTGCCTATGATCGCGCGATCGAGCGCCTGGACGCTATGACAGCCCAGCTTGCCTCGCCTATCGCTCCGGCTGTGCTGGGGGTGAGTGGCCAGGAGGCACCTGCCGTCCGTCAGCGCACGCAGCGCGCGGACTTCGAATCCTCCGTTCACGCCGCCAAGCAGGCGATCACGGACGGTGATGCATTCCAGATCGTGCTCTCCCAGCGACTCGACGTCTCCACGAATGCCAGCGGCGTCGACGTCTACCGCGTGCTGCGCACCGTCAACCCGTCACCCTACATGTACTACCTGGACTTGCCCGACGAGCGTGGCGGCCACTTCGAGGTCGTCGGTTCCTCGCCGGAGACTCTGGTCAAGGCCGAGGGGCGGCGGGTGTGGACCTATCCGATCGCCGGGTCGCGTCCGCGCGGTGGCGATTCCGCGGAGGACCATCGCCTTGCCGCCGAGCTCCTTGAGGACCCGAAGGAACTCTCGGAGCACGTCATGCTGGTCGATCTGGCGCGCAATGACCTGTCGAAGGTGTGTGATCCCGCCTCGGTCGAGGTCGCCACGCTCATGGAACTCAAGCGTTTCTCGCACATCCAGCATATTTCCTCGACCGTCACGGGAGTGCTGCGCCCGGATGCGGATGCCCTCGACGCCCTGGTCGCGACGTTCCCGGCGGGCACTCTCTCGGGTGCACCCAAGCCTCGTGCGATCCAGCTGATCGACGACTTCGAACCCGCAGCGCGCGGTGTCTACGGCGGCGTCGTTGGCTACTTCGACCTGTCGGGTGATGCGGACCTTGCGATCGCGATCCGCACGGCGTCCCTTAAGGATGGCGTCGCCTCGGTGCAGGCCGGTGCCGGCGTTGTCGCCGACTCGGTGCCCGCGCTTGAGTACGAGGAGTCCCGCAACAAGGCGGCAGCCGCAGTGGAATCCGTCGTGCGCGCCTCGACGCTGGCCCCTCTGTCGTGACACGCGCGTCCGGACGCTGCAAACGGGCGTCCCTATTATTCGCTAGCCTTGATGGCGTCCAATTGTTTCTCGGTGAAAGGGGAGCGTCGTGAGCGTTCTCGATGACATTATTGCAGGGGTTCTCGACGACCTGAAAGAGCGCGAGGACCGCGTTCCTCTCAGCCGTGTCAAGGAAATGGAGCAGGCCGTCCCCGAGGCGAAGGACGCCCTGGGTGTCCTTCGCAACCGAGATGGTGCCGTCAAGATCATTTCCGAGGTGAAGCGTTCGTCTCCCTCCAAAGGGGCGCTCGCCGATATCCCCGACCCCGCAGCGCTGGCATCGATGTACGAGGCCGGGGGAGCCTCCGTGGTCTCTGTGCTGACCGAGCAGCGCCGCTTCCACGGCTCGCTGGCCGACCTCGACGCGGTGCGCGCGGCGGTCGATATCCCGATCCTGCGCAAGGACTTCATCGTGACGCCGTATCAGATTCACGAGGCGCGTGCTCACGGCGCGGATCTCGTCCTGCTGATCGTGGCTGCCCTGGAGCAGAGCGCGTTGGTCTCCCTGCTAGAGCGCACGCGTTCGCTTGGTATGGAGGCGCTCGTCGAGACGCATTCGCGACTGGAGGCGCTGCGTGCCCTTGAGGCCGGTGCATCGATCATCGGCGTCAACGCACGTAACCTGAAGACCCTCGAGGTTGACCGCTCGACCGTCGAGCAGGTCATCGATGTCATCCCGCAGAACGTCGTTGCGGTCGCAGAGTCGGGTGTCGCTAAGGCCCACGACGTCTTTGAATACGCGAAGTGGGGCGCGGACGCCGTTCTGGTCGGTGAGGCTCTCGTGACCTCGGGTGACCCGCGCTCGAGTATTCAGGACATGGTCAGCGCCGGGCAGCACCCCGCGCTGCGCACGGATCGTAAGGCCCGCGTCGCCGCGGCGCTCAAGGAAGGATTGTGATGACGGCTGAGAACTTTGTGCCCGGACCTTACTTTGGCGATTTCGGAGGTCGCTTCGTCGCCGAGTCGCTCATGGGACCCCTTGAGGAGGTTGAGGCTGCGTGGAAGCGCCTGTGGCGCGACAAGTCCTTCCAGCATCGCCTGCGCGACCTGTTCGCCAACTACGCCGGTCGTCCCTCCCTGCTGACCGAGGCTCCGCGCTTTGCCGCCGATCTGGGCGGCGTGCGCGTCTTCCTCAAGCGCGAGGACCTTAACCACACGGGTTCCCACAAGATCAACAACGTACTGGGTCAGGCTCTGCTCACCAAAGAGCTGGGCAAGACGCGCGTCATCGCTGAGACGGGCGCGGGCCAGCACGGCGTGGCCACCGCGACGGCCGCCGCACTCCTGGGGCTGGATTGCACGATCTACATGGGCCGCGAGGACACCGAGCGTCAGGCCCTCAACGTCGCGCGCATGCAGATGCTGGGTGCCGAGGTGATCGCCGTGACCGCCGGCTCTGCGACCCTCAAGGACGCCATCAACGAGGCGTTCCGCGACTGGGTGACCAACGTCGAGACGACGAACTACATTTTCGGCACCGCCGCGGGTCCGCACCCGTTCCCCGAGCTTGTGCGTGACCTCCAGCGTGTCATCGGTGACGAGGCGCGCGCCCAGCTGCTTGCCGCCGAGGGGCGCCTGCCCGACGTCGTCGTGGCGTGCGTGGGCGGCGGCTCGAACGCGATTGGCTCTTTCACGGCGTTTATCGATGACCCGAGCGTCGAGCTGCTGGGCTGCGAGGCTGCGGGCGACGGTTTTGACACCGGGCGTCACGCCGCCTCCATCACCGCCGACCAGGTCGGCGTCCTTCACGGTGCACGCACCTTTGTCCTGCAGGAGCGCGACGGCCAGACCAAGGCTTCACACTCGATTTCTGCCGGCCTCGATTACCCGGGCGTTGGTCCGGAGCACGCATGGTTGGCGCGTACGGGACGCGCCTCGTATATCCCCGTCTCCGACGCCGAGGCCATGGATGCCTTCCTGCTCCTGTCGCGCACGGAGGGCATCATCCCCGCCATTGAGTCCTCGCACGCGCTCGCCGGAGTACGCGCATGGGCGCGCGCGAAGGTCGAAGCCGAGGGGCCCTTCGCACCGGGGGAGGAACCCATCGCCATCGTGACCGTGTCGGGACGCGGCGACAAGGACGTGGACACCGCGTCGCGCTGGTTCGGCTACGGACGCGCGAAGCTGCAGGTGATCGACCCCAGTGCCGGACCCTCCGGCGTGGCCGTCTTGGACGAGAACGAGGAGAAGTGAGATGACGCGAGCACCCCATTCCGCCGTCGCTATTGACGCTGCCCTGGCGCGCGGTGACGCCGCGCTGATCGCTTATCTGCCCGTCGGCTTCCCGTCGGTCGAGGATTCGATCCGCGCGGGTAAAGTTCTGGCGGACGCTGGCGTGGACGCCATCGAACTCGGCTTCCCGTACTCGGATCCGGGCATGGATGGCCCCACGATCCAGCGCGCGACCGTTGCAGCCCTCAAGCGCGGCACCCACCTGGAGGACCTTTTCCACGCGGTGGACGAGCTGACCTCGTACGGTGTCTCGACGACCTCGATGACCTACTGGAACCCCGTGGAGTGGTGGGGCGTCGAACGCTTCGCGCGGGACTTTGCGGCGGTCGGCGGCTCCGGTCTGATCACCCCCGACCTGCCACCCGAGGAAGGTGCGCAGTGGGAGGCGGCATCGGACAAGTACGATCTGGAGCGCATCTACCTGACCGCCCCCTCCTCACCGGAACACCGCCTCACGTTGATCGCTGAACACTCGCGAGGCTGGGTCTACGCCGCCTCCTCGATGGGTGTCACGGGTGCCCGTGCGACTGTCGGGGAGCACGTCGCGGACGTCGTCGCGCGTACTCGCGCCGCGGGGGCACAGCGCGTGTGCGTCGGCCTCGGCGTCTCCACCGGCGCCCAGGCCCGCGAGATCGGCGCCTACGCGGACGGTGTCATCGTCGGATCCGCGCTCGTCAAGACTCTCTTCGATGAGGATTTCGACCGTGGTCTGAAGGCCCTGGGCGAGCTTGCCAGCGAACTGAAGTCCGGCGTGACTGGAGCCCGCGCGTGAGCCTCGTCGCCGCCACTGGCATCCCTTCACCCTCCGAGGGCGTGTGGTACCTCGGTCCGCTGCCGCTACGCGCGTACGGCATCATCATTGCTATTGGAATGGTGGTGGGCGTGTGGTGGACCGCTCGCCGCTACGTGGCACGCGGTGGTAGTTCCGACACGATTTACGACGTCGCACTGTGGGCGATCCCGCTGGGCGTCGTCGGAGCCCGTCTGTACCACGTCGTCACCTCGCCCGAGGCCTATTTCGGGCCCGGCGGCGACCCGATGCTTGCCTTCCAGATTTGGCGCGGCGGCTTGGGGATCTGGGGCGGTGTCACCCTGGGCGCGCTCGGCGCTTACGTTGGCGTTAAACGCGCCAAGGTGCGCTTTGGCCCCATTGCAGACTCGCTGGCCCCCGCGCTACTCGTTGCCCAGGGCATCGGTCGGTGGGGGAACTGGTTCAACCAGGAGCTGTTCGGTGGACCGACGACCCTGCCGTGGGGTCTTCAGATCGACGCAGCGCATGTGCCTGCGGGCTACCCGGTCGGTACCCTGTTCCACCCGACGTTCCTCTACGAAAGCCTATGGGATCTGGCCGGCGCGGCGCTCATCGTGGCGCTTGAGCGCCGTCGCCGCTTCGCGGCCGGTCAACTCTTCGGGATGTACCTGATGGTGTACACCGCAGGACGCGCGTGGATCGAGATGCTGCGCATCGACGACGCACACACGGTTGCCGGTTTGCGCCTGAACGTGTGGACGTCCCTGGCAGTGTTCCTCCTGGGCGTCGTACTGTTTGTTGTCGCGGGTCGCCTGGGGCGGTCTCGCGAGGTCGCCGGTGACGGGGCAGTGACGGATGATGACGAGCGTGAGGAGGAGCACTCTGAGGCTAGCGACTCCGATGCTGAGGACATTATCGAGACACGCGTGGGCGAGGACGAGTCCGCCGAGGAGAGTTCTCTCGAAGACTTTTAAAGCGCCGTCGGGCACGCTATTGGAGTCGAAGGTCCCATGATCACCTAATTCATGGGAATGATCACGTTCCGTGCGAGTGGGTCCTTCGGGATTACCGCGTGATTGAGCGGTAAACTTGCAACCATGCGTCGAGCTAAGATTGTCTGCACTATTGGACCTGCCACTGAATCTCCTGAGCAGCTCCAAGCGCTGGTGGACGCCGGCATGGATGTCGCGCGTATCAACCGGTCGCATGGAAAGGCTGAGGAACATGCGGCCGTCATTTCGCGTGTGCGAAAGGCGTCTGCGACGTCCGGCCGCGCGATTGCGGTTCTCGTTGATCTCCAGGGCCCGAAGATCCGTTTGGAAACCTTCCAGGACGGCCCCCAGGAGCTGCACATCGGTGATACCTTCACCATCACGACCCGCGACGTTCCCGGCACGAAGGAACTCGTTGGTACCACCTTCAAGGGTCTGCCCGGCGACTGTGCCCCCGGAGACCGCCTGCTGATTGACGACGGCAACGTCGCGGTCCGTGTCCTCGAGGTTACCGATACCGACGTCGTGACACGCGTCGAGGTGCCCGGCATGGTGTCGGATCATAAGGGCCTGAACTTGCCCGGCGTTGCTGTGTCCGTGCCTGCCCTGTCCGAGAAGGACAAGGAAGATCTGCGTTGGGGCATCGAGCAGGATGCCGACTTCATCGCTCTGTCCTTCGTGCGCTCCGCTGACGACATTAAGGACGTTCACGAGATCATGGACGAGATGGGCAAGCGTATCCCCGTCATCGCCAAGATCGAGAAGCCCCAGGCCGTCGAGGCGCTGGAAGAGATTATCGAGGCCTTCGACGGCATCATGGTCGCCCGCGGCGATCTGGGTGTCGAAATGCCTCTTGAGGCCGTGCCGCTGGTGCAGAAGCGCGCGATCGAGCTGGCTCGTATTGCCGCTAAGCCCGTCATCGTTGCGACGCAGGTCATGGATTCCATGATCAAGAACCCGCGCCCGACGCGCGCCGAGGCCTCCGACTGCGCCAACGCAATTCTCGACGGTGCCGATGCAGTCATGCTGTCCGGTGAGACCTCGGTGGGTGCGTTCCCCATCGAGACCGTTCGCACGATGGCCGCGATCATCGAGTCCACCGAGGAAAACGGCGGTGAGCGCATCGCTTCCATCCCCGGCTTCTTTGCTGATCGCGCCGGCGTCATCTGTGAAGCCGCCGCGCGTATCGCGGAGCATATGGATGCCCGCTACCTGGTGACCTTCACCCAGTCGGGTACCTCGGCTCGCATGCTTTCGCGTATGCGTCGCCCGATTCCGATGCTGGCATTTACGCCGCTCGAGTCGACGCGCCGACGCCTGGCTCTGTCGTGGGGCATCCAGACGTACCGCGTTCCCGAGGTGCAGCACACGGATGACATGGTCTGGCAGCTCGACCTGGTCGCGCAGTCCTCGCGCCTAGCCGAGATCGGTGACCAGCTCGTCATCGTCGCCGGTATGCCCCCGGGCATCCCCGGCTCCTCGAACATGCTGCGTATTCACGAGGTGGGAGACGAAGCCGACTACATGATCGGTGGAGCCCGCGAGGCGTGATCCATGCGAACGGAGGGGTGTCGGCCTGGGGTCGACACCCCTCCCATTTGTTACCGAGAACACATGTTGATTCGCATAGACAAAGTGGCATCGGTGGAATAAAGTTCTCGGATACACGTTGAGGCGTGTAGCGCCGTTCCAACGACGGAGCGGTGAATACAGCAGATTGCTGCGGGTGCGTTTCTTGGAATGCCCGTGCGAACAAAGCACGTTTCCGCGCGCCCACAATGGAAGATGGAGGAAAAATGAATACGAACATCCGGACCGTGTCGGTCCACGACACGCTGTTTGGTCGCGTGGCCAACAACCTGGAGGTCGCCCAGCTCTCGCGAGCCGTTGAGCCGTGGTTTGCTGACTTCCACGACACGAGGGTCAAGCAGGCGATTGCGGATCTCGACGAGCCGACCCGTAGGGGAGCGGCAGCGGAGTACCTCGGCCTCGAGCTGATCGTGGTCGCCTAGAAGATACGGTGAGGGGCCGACAAGCGTTGCTTGTCGGCCCCTGTTCGTCTGCGAAAACTGCGCGTATCAATCCCTGTTCCAGCGTCGCGCTGGTACCTGTTTGCCGGTAGGATAGATCACGTACTCCAATGGCGGTACCCCGAGTGGGATTCGAACCCACAACAAGCCGGGTTTGAGCCGACCGCCTCTGCCAGTTGGGCTATCGGGGCTTTCGCGTCTGCGGGATCCACAATAGAACAGCTGGGCACACCAATCAAACTGAGGGATATGACAATGAGTGAAGAGCAGGCTGAACCGCGTCGCGTCCTCGTGGCCGAGGACGAGGGGTTGATTCGTCTCGATATCGTTGAGACGCTGACCCAGGCGGGGTTCGAAGTCGTCGGCGAAGCAGCCGACGGTGAAGAGGCTGTCGAGCTGGCACTGGAGCTCGAACCTGACCTTTGTGTGATGGACGTCAAAATGCCGAAGATGGACGGCATCACGGCTGCCGAGAAGATTCTGCAGGAGCTGTCGTGCGCGGTCGTCATGCTGACGGCGTTCTCCCAGACGGAGCTTGTTGAGCGTGCTCGCGACGCCGGCGCGATGGCATACGTCGTCAAGCCCTTCAGCCCCTCCGACCTGATCCCCGCCGTTGAGATCGCGCTGTCGCGTCACGCGGAGATTGAGTCCCTGGAAGACCAGATCGCCGACCTGACGGATCGCTTCGAGACTCGCAAGCGCGTGGATCGCGCGAAGGGCCTGCTCATGAAGAACATGGGGATGAGCGAGCCAGAGGCGTTCCGCTGGATTCAGAAGACGTCGATGGATCGTCGCCTGTCCATGCGTGAGGTTGCCGACGCGGTCATCAACCAGGTCGATGACTGATTACTGGCTGAGATGAGGCGGGGAGAGTCTACATGACTCTCCCCGCCTTCGTCGTCTCGTCACGACGCGACATTAGTCGTGCGTGGAGCGCACCAGGATGCGGTTGGCGACGCGCGCGATAGAGATCAGGCGGTCGGCTTCGTCGCGGATCTCCACGGTGTGAACGGTGGAGGAACGGCCCAGGTGCACGGCCGTGGCCGTGGCCGTGATCGTGCCCTCGCGTCCGGCCGCGATGTGCGAGGCGTTGAGTTCAGTGCCCACCGCGTAGGCCTGCTTACCGGGGTGTGTTTCGCGCGCGTGGATCTGCGCGGCGAAGGATGCAGCGGTCTCGGCGAGAGCTGCAGAAGCTCCGCCGTGCAGAATACCGGCGCTCTGCCGGTTGCCATCGATGGGCATGGAGATGACGGTGCGCGCTGCGGAGTGCTCGAGTACCTCCATGCCGGTTGCCTCCATGAGGGTGCCGGGCCAGTGGGCCCCCACCCATCCGCCCCGGGCGAGGGGGTCGGGCGTGGAGGAGTGGGAGCGTTTCGTCTGGTGATCGTGTGTCATGGCATCTAGGGTGGCATGTGTGAGTGACACTGTGCTGATTATTGATGGCCATTCGATGGCGTTCCGTGCGTTCTACGCGCTGCCGCCGGACAACTTTGTGACGGCGACGGGCCAGCACACGAACGCTGTTTACGGCTTCGTGTCAATGCTGACGCGCCTCTTGGAGACGGAGCGACCAACGCACGTGGCCGTTGCCTTCGATGTGTCGAGGCACTCATTTAGGACCGAGGAGTACCCGGACTATAAGGGGACGCGCGACGCGACCCCCGAAGAGTTTAAGGGGCAGGTGGAGCTGATCCGTGAAGTCCTGGACGCGATGGGTATTGTGTCGCTCTCGCGCGAAGGGTTTGAGGCTGACGACATCCTGGCGACCCTGGCCTACCGCGCTGGTCACGAGGGCGCGACCGTCCTTGTTGTGTCGGGTGACCGCGACTCGTTCCAGACGGTGACGGAGAACGTGACGGTCCTCTACCCGGGCACAGGTCCCGGCGATCTGCGCCGTATGACTCCCGAGGCCGTGGAAGCAAAGTACGGGGTGCCTCCCCACCGCTACCCGGAGATCGCCGCCATCGTGGGCGAGACCTCAGACAATCTGCCGGGTGTTCCCGGCGTCGGCCCCAAGACCGCCGCCCAGTGGATCAACAAGTACGACGGCCTGGATAACCTTCTGGCCCGCGCGGATGAGATCGGGGGCAAGCGCGGCGCTGCGCTGCGCGAGCACATGGACGATGTCGTGCGCAACCGGCGTCTCAACCGCCTCCTGACTGACATGGACCTGGAGGTTGGCCCCGCAGACTTGGCGCGCCGAGCGACCGATGTGGCTGCCATTGACCGTCTCTTCGACTCCCTCGAGTTCGGACGCCTGCGCGTCAAGGTCCGCGAGGTGTCCGGCATTGGCATGGGGGAGAGCGCAACCGTCGAGGCCGTGGACGCTGCCGCTCCCGAGGCTCAGACCGAGGTGAGCCTGGCCGATGATTCGTGCGACATCGCGGCCTGGGCAAACGCACACCCGGTCCTTGCTCTCCTGGTCGAGGGGGATATGCGCCCGACGCGCGGCGAGGTCACCCGGATCGTTCTGGCGGGAGCCAACGACGCGCTCGTGATTGCCCCCGCAGAGCTGAGTCCCGCGCAGGAGAGAGGTCTGGCCGAAGTCCTCGCCCAGGCCTCGTCCCTGATCACCCACGACGCGAAGGGAGCACGCCACGCCCTGGCCGCACGCGGCTGGACGCTCGGTGACGTCGCCTTCGACACGATGCTCGCGGCGTACCTGGCCCACCCGGACCAGCGCTCGCACAAGCTCGAGGACGTGCTCTCCCGCCTGCTCGGCGTCACCATCGAGGAGGAAGCCTCAGATTCCGACGCCCTCTTCGACCTGGGCGAGATTGGTGCGGGACCCAGCGCCGCCCAGGTGCGTGCGGGGCGCCTGGCCGCAGCGCTCCACCCGCTCACCGACAAGCTGCGTCGGGCGCTGGATGAGAGCGGCGAAACCGCGCTCCTTACCGACATGGAGATGCCGCTGTCGCGCCTCCTCGCCCAGATGGAAACCACGGGCATCGCCGCGGACACGCGTGTCCTCGACGACCTGTCCGCCGAACTCGGAGCCGACGTTGACGCCGCCCGTCAGGGAGCCTGGAGCGCCGCCGGACGCGAGGTGAACCTCTCCAGCCCCAAGCAGCTCCAGGAAATCCTTTTTGACCACTTCGCTCTGCCCAAGACCAAGAAAACGAAAACCGGCTACACGACGAACGCCGACGCCCTGGCGGACCTGTGGGCCAAGACCGAGGCGAGCGGGGGAGCGGGGCACGACTTCCTCGGCTTCTTGCTCACCCACCGCGACCGCATCAAGCTCAAGCAGATGGTGGACTCCCTGTCCGCCACAGTCGCCTCCGATGGGCGCATCCACTCGACCTTCTCCCAGGTAGCCGCAGCCACGGGACGCCTAGCCTCTTCCGACCCGAACCTGCAGAACATTCCCGCGCGCAGTGCCGACGGCATGCGCATTCGCGGTGCCTTCGTTCCCGGAGTAGGCTTCGAATCCCTCATGAGCGCCGACTACTCGCAGATCGAAATGCGCCTCATGGCCCACCTGTCCGGCGACGAGGCACTCATTGAGGCCTTCAACTCCGGCGAAGACCTGCACCGGACCATGGCATCGATGGTCTTTGGGACGCCCGTCGCCGAGGTCAGCGGCGAGGAACGCTCGCGTATCAAGGCCACCTCCTACGGCCTCGCCTACGGCCTGTCCTCCTACGGCCTGGCCGCACAGCTCGGCATCCCTGTGCCCGAGGCCGCCGCCCTGCGCGACCGTTACTTCGAGCGCTTCGGCAAGGTTCGCGACTACCTCGAAGGACTCGTCGCCCAGGCTCGCGCCGACGGCTACACGCAGACCATGTTCGGTCGCCGACGCTACCTGCCCGACCTGCGCTCCTCCAACCGCCAGCGCCGAGAGATGGCTGAACGCGCCGCCCTCAACGCGCCGATCCAAGGCAGTGCCGCCGATATCGTCAAGATCGCCATGATGGATGTTGCCACCGCCCTGTCCGAGGCCGACCTGACCTCGCGCCTCCTCGTGCAGATCCACGACGAACTCCTCCTCGAGATCGCACCCGGTGAAGAGGAGACTGTCGAGGCCCTCGTTCGAGAGAAGATGGCGTCGCCTGTCATGCTCTCCGTGCCCCTGGATGTCGCTGTTGGAATCGGTGCGTCTTGGCAGTTGGCAGCACATTAGGAGCCGGAGGGGCGACGCATACCACGGAAACGAGCGCTACATTCGTCACATTTATGCGTCAAAGGCTGCTAAACTAGACCACGGTGCCTAGGGACAGGTGCATCTGCATCCATCCTGCCGCACTGGAACTGTCCATCTACTATCCAGTCCGTTTCGGAGAAACTACTACATGACCACGAATACGCCGCAGGTCGCTATCAACGACATTGGTTCGGAAGCAGACCTGATCGCAGCCATCGACGAGACCATCAAGTACTTCAACGATGGCGACATCGTCGAGGGCACTGTCGTCAAGGTCGACCACGACGAGGTCCTCCTCGACATCGGCTACAAGACCGAGGGTGTCATCCTCTCTCGTGAGCTGTCCATCAAGCACGACGTCAACCCCGACGACGTCGTCGCCGTGGGCGACCAGATCGAGGCCCTCGTCCTCCAGAAGGAAGACAAGGAAGGCCGCCTCCTCCTGTCGAAGAAGCGCGCTCAGTACGAGCGTGCGTGGGGCAAGATCGAAAAGATCAAGGAAGAGGACGGCGTCGTTACCGGTACCGTCATCGAGGTCGTCAAGGGCGGCCTGATCCTCGACATCGGCCTGCGTGGCTTCCTGCCCGCCTCCCTCGTCGAGATGCGTCGCGTCCGCGACCTCGCCCCCTACATCGGTCGCGAGATCGAAGCGAAGATCATCGAACTCGACAAGAACCGCAACAACGTGGTCCTGTCCCGCCGCGCATGGCTCGAGCAGACTCAGTCCGAGGTCCGCACGAACTTCCTGCACACCCTGCAGAAGGGCCAGGTGCGCTCCGGCGTCGTTTCCTCCATCGTCAACTTCGGCGCGTTCGTCGATCTCGGTGGTGTCGACGGCCTGGTTCACGTCTCCGAGCTGTCCTGGAAGCACATCGACCACCCGTCCGAGGTCGTCGAAGTTGGTCAGGAAGTCACCGTCGAGGTTCTCGACGTCGACATGGATCGCGAGCGCGTCTCCCTGTCCCTCAAGGCCACACAGGAAGATCCGTGGCAGGCCTTTGCCCGCACCCACGCCATCGGCCAGGTTGTGCCCGGCAAGGTCACCAAGCTCGTCCCCTTCGGCGCGTTCGTCCGCGTCGAGGACGGCATCGAGGGCCTCGTTCACATCTCCGAGCTGGCTCAGCGTCACGTCGAGCTGCCGGACCAGGTCGTCAAGGTCGGCGAAGAGGTCTTCGTCAAGGTCATCGACATCGACCTCGAGCGTCGCCGCATCTCCCTGTCCCTCAAGCAGGCCAACGAGGGCGTGGACCCGAACTCCGAAGAGTTCGATCCTTCGCTCTACGGCATGGCTGCCGAGTACGACGAGAACGGCAACTACAAGTACCCCGAGGGCTTCGATCCCGAGACCCAGGAGTGGATGGAAGGCTTCGACGCTCAGCGCGAGGCTTGGGAAGCCCAGTACGCCGAGGCTCAGGCCCGCTGGGAGGCCCACAAGGCTCAGGTCCGCAAGGCTCTCGAAGAGGACGCCGACGCGGCTCCCTCCATCGAGGAGCAGGCCTCCTACTCGACCCCGGTCGACAACGAGGGCACCCTTGCGTCCGACGAGGCCCTGGCCGCGCTGCGTGAGAAGCTGACGAACAACTGAATCAGTCTTTCTGACTGAGCTTCAACTCGTCAGTTCACGCGAGTGAACGCATGAGTGGTGGTCCCCAGGTTTTCCTGGGGGCCACCACTTTTTGTCTGATTGCGACGCCGCCAGATCTCCGGCCTCCGCGAGGAGCACCTGTTGGTATCGGCCTGCTTGGTGTGCCCGTGGGCGGCGGCCCGCCCGCTCGCCGTCCGCGCTGCGAGCTTCGCTCGGCGCGTCGTCTCGAAGCCCGGCCAGGCCCTGCCGCCGCCCACGGACATCGCAGCCAGGCCCCGCAGGCCTCGCAGCGACCTCCGATCGGGCGGTCTGATGAGCAAAGCCCGGCCCCGCCACAGCCTACGAACAGCGGAATACGAGAGGTTCCGACACAGTTCGTGTGGTGCCGCGCCTAGTGGCGAAGACAACTGAACCCCGCACAGAAACGAATCCGCACGGGGCCTTTGCTGTTGGCGCTCAGGAGGCAGCGCGTTTCATCGCTACTAGGTCGGCGCACGTGCCGATCAACGCCGCGACAACGGTGGGGAGGATCCAACCAAGCTGGTTGGCCTGGAGCGGACTCCACGTAAGCGCGGAGTTGATTTGGTTGGTGGCGACGCCCACCTGCGCGAGCGTCGTTGCGGCCGACCACGCGGCGGCCATCCAGGTGCCCAGGCGGAAGGTCCACGTCACAGGGGTCGCCAGGCGGAAGGGGTGGGTCATGATCGTAATGAAGACGACTGTGATAGCGATCGGGTAGAGGAAGGTGATGATCGGTACCGCGATCGTGAGCACCGAGGACAGCCCCGCAGACGCCAGCACGAAGGAGATGAGCGTGAAAAGGATTATCCATGTGCGGTACGGAATCGCGGGCAGCAGACGGTTAAAGAACTCCGAGGTCGCGGCGATGAGGCCCACCGCCGTTGTCATACACGCGGTCAGCACGATCAGACCGAAAACGATCTGCCCCGGACGCCCCATCGTCGACTGCGCGGCGTCGGCCAGGAGGCTGGCACCATCCGTGTAAGACTGTGCGTTCGGGATGACATGCCCGATGAGGCCCAGGCCGACGTAGACGACGCCCAGGAGCGCACCCGCAATGACCGCCGCGATCGAGGTCCGATGCACGACCTTCGCACCGATGCCACCGCCCGTATGCCCGAGCGAAGTCACGACGATGATGCCGAAGGCCAGGGCTGCGATGGAGTCCATCGTCATGTAGCCCTCAAGTAGACCGGCGGCCAGCGGGTTGTGGACGTACTCGCCGGTGGGCGCGTCGTGCGAGGCCGGCAGCGACGCCAGGCAGAGGAATACCAGCAGAACGAGCAGGCCAAGGAGGATCGGTGTCAGGACCTTCCCGAGGCTGTCGATAATGTTCGTCGGGTTCCAACACAGGTAAAAGGCGATCCCAAAAAAGATCAGGTTGAAGATGACCGAGGCGAGCACCGACTTCGTGCCGATGACGGGCGCGACAGCCGTCGAGAAGGAGACAGCACCCGTTCGCGGGAGGGCGTAGAAGGCGCCGATGGACAGGTAGACCAGGACCGAGAAAACGAACCCGAAGGGCTTTCCGGCGCGGCTGACAAGGTCGCGGATATCGGTGCCGGATAGGGCGATCGTGATGATCGAGATGACGGGCAGAGCGACGCCGCCGATCAGGAAACCGATCATCGCGGGGGTCAAGTTGGTGCCGGCCGACGCGCCCATGATCGGCGGGAAAATAAGGTTACCGGCACCAAAAAACATGGAGAAAAGAGTCAGGGAGGTCGCGATGAGGACCGCGGTACTCGAACGCTGGCCGGAATCATCGTTGACTGTCTGCGTCACTGCTGCTCACTGTGTTGTGTGGGGGCTTTAACAGCTCCAATTCTTGCACGAGGGCACATATACGCAACCGCAGCCGCGATACCCTGAGGATGTGACCGCTTCGTTTTCTTGTGGAGGATGCTCTGCGACGCTGCTCCGCCCGCTGCACCAACACCGCAGTGGGGGACCTGCACGCGTGGTCGCGGTGAGTGGCGGAATCGGTTCGGGCAAGTCCTCAGTGACCGCTTCCTTCAAGTCTCTGGGTGCACTGGTCGCCGATGCCGACGTCATTGCCCGTGAGATTCTCGAACCCGGTCGGCCCGCGCTCGCGCAGGTGGCCGCACGATTCGGAGATGATCTGATCCGTGAGGACGGGACCCTTGACCGGGCGTGCCTCGCGCGTCGTGTCTTCGCCGGTGAGGGCGCCGACGAGCGCGTCGCTGCTCTCAACGCGATCACCCACCCGGCCATCGAGCGTCGTGCTTGGGAGATCCTGAACGCTGCCCCCGCAGGATCGCTTGCCGTCTACGACATTCCGCTCCTCGTCGAGGGCGACTACGCTGACCGTTTTGACGCCGTCGTCATCGTCGATGCCCCCATCGAGGAGCGTGTCGCACGCCTGGAGGGCAGGGGAGTGGCCCCCGAGGACGCGCGCGCCCGGATCCGCGCCCAGGCCTCGTCCGATCAAAGGCGAGCGATCGCGCACGTGTGGATCGATAACTGCGGAAGCGCGGACGATCTGGCGCAGGTGTGCACGCAGGTGTGGGAGCGTTGGCTGACCTCAGACCTCTAGGGGCCATCGACGAGGCCGAGGCGGGCTTTCGCTGGCCGCGCACCCGGGCGGGTCCTCCGCGCGATGCCAGGGCGTGGGCGGTAGCGTAGGAGAGTGAGTGAAACCCCCGTCATCCGGCAAGACAAGCCTTTCGAGGTCATCTCCCCCTACACGCCGTCGGGTGACCAGCCCAAGGCGATCCGTGAGCTGGCAGCGCGCATTCGCGACGGCGAGCAGGACGTCGTCCTCATGGGTGCGACGGGTACGGGCAAGAGCGCGACCACCGCCTGGCTCATTGAGGAGCTGCAACGTCCCGCGCTGGTCCTGGAACCCAACAAGACGCTCGCCGCGCAGCTTGCGGCCGAGTTCCGCGAGCTGCTGCCGGGCAACGCCGTCGAGTACTTTGTCTCCTACTACGACTACTACCAGCCCGAAGCCTACGTCCCCCAGACGGACACCTTCATCGAGAAGGATTCCTCGATCAACGATGAGGTCGAGCGGCTGCGCCACAGCGCTACCAACTCGCTGCTCACGCGGCGCGACACGGTCGTCGTCTCCTCCGTGTCCTGCATCTACGGCCTCGGCACCCCCGAGGAATACGTGGCGCGCATGATCGAACTCGAGCGCGGCATGATCATCGACCGCGACGCACTGCTGCGCCGCTTCGTCGCCATGCAGTACGTGCGCAACGACATGGCCTTCACACGCGGCACCTTCCGCGTGCGTGGCGACACGATTGAGATCATCCCGGTGTACGAGGAACTCGCGATCCGCATCGAGATGTTTGGCGACGAGATCGACTCCCTGGCGGTCCTGCACCCCCTCACCGGCGACGTGATCGACCAGGTCGACCACACCTACCTGTTCCCGGCCTCGCACTACGTGGCCGGCGAGGAACGCATGAAGAAGGCGATTGCCTCCATCGAGGACGAGCTCGATGATCGGCTTGCGTGGTTCCGAAGCCAGAACAAACTCCTCGAGGAGCAGCGCCTGCGCATGCGCACGACCTTCGACCTGGAGATGCTCAAGGAAATCGGGTCGTGCTCGGGCGTGGAAAACTATTCGCGCCACATCGACGGGCGCGGTCCCGGCACCCCTCCGCACACGCTGTTGGACTACTTCCCGGACGACTTCCTGCTCATCATCGACGAGTCCCACGTGACCGTCCCACAGATCGGCGCGATGTTCGAAGGCGATATGTCGCGTAAGCGCACCCTCGTCGACTACGGATTCCGCCTGCCCTCCGCGATGGACAACCGTCCGCTCAAGTGGGACGAGTTCGCCCAGCGCATCGGCCAGACCGTGTACCTCTCCGCGACCCCCGGCCCCTACGAGCTCGAGCGCTCGGACGGCGTGGTCGAGCAGATTATTCGCCCAACGGGTCTCGTCGATCCGCTCGTCGTTGTCAAGCCCACCGAGGGACAGATCGATGACCTCCTCGAACAGGTGCGGTTGCGCGTCGAACGTGACGAGCGCGTCCTCGTCACCACCCTCACCAAGAAGATGGCCGAGGAACTGACCACCTACCTGGCCGAGCGCGGCGTCAAGGTCGAATACCTGCACTCCGACGTCGACACGCTGCGCCGCGTCGAGCTGCTGCGCGAGCTGCGCCTGGGTACCTTCGACGTGCTTGTCGGCATCAACCTGCTGCGCGAGGGCTTGGACCTGCCCGAGGTCTCCCTCGTGTCCATCCTCGACGCAGACAAGGAAGGCTTCCTGCGCTCCACCCGCTCGCTCATCCAGACCATTGGCCGCGCCGCCCGAAACGTGTCCGGCGAGGTCCACATGTACGCCGACAACATGACGGACTCGATGAACGAGGCCATCTCCGAGACCATGCGTCGCCGCGAGATCCAGATCGCCTACAACAAGGAGCACGGCATCGACCCGCAGCCGCTGCGCAAGAAGATCTCCGACGTCACCGATATGCTCGCCCGCGAACAGGTCGACACTCAGACCCTGCTCGAGGGCGGGTACCGCAAGGAGAAGAGCGCACGCGACCGCAGTGCCGCTGCGAAGGCACCCGCCGTCTCGAATCCTGGTCAGCGCGCGGAGGCAGAACTCGCCGAACTCATCGAAGAACTCTCTGCCCAGATGATGACCGCCGCTCAGCACCTCCAGTTCGAGGTTGCCGCGCGCCTGCGCGACGAAATCGAGGACCTCAAGAAGGAACTGCGCGCCATGAAGCGCGCCCACTGACGCCCGCCGACCACCTGCTTCGCGCTGAGGAACGAGGCAGCCACTGCCTCGTTCCTCAGAAATCGCGGCGCTAAGCGACCGATGCCACTGCTCGGGCGTGGACGCGCGCGCAGCCGCCCCACTAAACTAGACGGCGTTAGCGGAGGGGAGTACTCCCACAAACAGTGGCGTCGTCATCACGACGGCCCCGCCCACGCGGCGAGGCCTCCGGCGCCACCGGCCAGGGATTCCTGGCGGGAGGAGACCTCCGGTACCCGACTCGTACCGGAGGCCCCACGTATGCACGTGCACGCGCTCGCCTGGATCGTCCTGGCTGGCATTATCCTGACCATGATCGCCGTCGATATCGTCGGTCACGTTCGCACACCCCACGAACCCACTCTCAAGGAAGCCACCTGGTGGTCGGTCGCCTACATCGCGATCGCCCTCCTTTTTGGCGGCATCGTCTGGGCTGTGTGGGGACCGCAGTACGGTCAGGAATACTTGGGCGGCTATATCACCGAAAAAGCGCTCAGCATCGACAACCTGTTCGTCTTCGTCATCATCCTCTCGAGCTTCCGCGTGCCCCGCAAGGATCAGCAGGAAGTCCTGCTGGCGGGTATCGTGATCGCGCTGATCCTGCGCCTCATCTTCATTCTCGCGGGCGCAGCCCTCATCGAAAACTTCTCGTGGGTGTTCTACATCTTCGGAGCCTGGCTGCTGTGGACCGCCATCAATCAGGTCCGCGAGGGCGTAGGCGAGGAGGAGGAAGACGAATACCGCCCGCCGTCAATCGTGCGGTGGGTGTCTAAGATCGTGCCCGTCACCGACGGCTTCATCGGCTCGCGCATGCTCTACCGCCACGGCGGCCGCACCTACGTCACTCCGATGCTCCTGTGCGTCATCGCGGTGGGCACAGCCGACGTCATGTTCGCCGTCGACTCGATCCCCGCGATCTACTCGCTCACCAACGAGGCATACCTGGTGTTTGCCGCCAACGCGTTCTCCTTGCTCGGCTTGCGTCAGCTCTACTTCCTCATCGATGGTCTGCTTGACCGCATCATTTTCTTGCACTACGGACTCGCAGCGATCCTCGGCTTCATCGGCTTCAAGCTGATCAACCACGCGCTGCACACGAACGAGCTGCCCTTCATCAACGGCGGGCAACCCATTGTTGCGGTTCCTGAGCCGAACATCGCCTTCTCGCTCGGCTTCATCGTGGTTACCATTCTCATCACGGTCGCTGCCTCCCTGGCGGTGTCACGCTCCCGGCGTGGAGGCGAGGATAGCGCGGCGTAAGGGCGCTATGATGCCGCGGTCAAATAGTTAAGGGGTATTCATGGTTATTCACCCGTGGGCGTGGGGAATCCTCGCTCTTGTGGCCATCGGCCTGGTCGTGATCGATTTCCTCGGTCATGCGCGCAACCCGCACCCGCCCACAGCGGTCGAGGCCGCTCGATGGACCCTGTTCTACGTCGGACTCGCCGGGCTTTTCGGCGTCGGCATCTGGCTGACAAACGGGTGGCTCTACGCTCAGGAGTTCTACGCGGGATGGGCCATGGAGTGGTCCCTGTCCGTCGACAACCTCTTCGTGTTCATCCTGATTCTCAAGGCGTTCCGCGTTCCTCGAGAAAATCAGCAGAAGGCCTTGCTCCTCGGCATTATCATCGCCCTGCTCCTGCGTCTCGTGTTCATCCTCCTTGGAGCCGCGCTGGTGTCGCGTTTCTCGTGGGTATTCTTCATCTTCGGACTCTGGCTGCTGTGGACCGCGTTCAGCCAGGTTTGTGAGACAGCGCGGGGGAGCGACGAAGACGAGGAATACCACGAGAGTGGTTTTATCCGCGCGGTTCGGCGTGTTCTCCCGATCACCGATGGCTTCATTGGCAACCGCATGCTCTTCCGTCACGGCGGGCGCACCTACATCACGCCGATGCTCGTCGTTGTCCTGGCCCTCGGCTCGGCGGACCTGATGTTTGCGTTTGACTCGATTCCCGCGATTTTCGGTATCACGCAGCAGGCATTCCTGGTCTTTGCCTGCAACGTGTTTGCGCTGATGGGTTTGCGCCAGCTGTTCTTCTTAGTGGATGCTCTTCTCAGCAAGCTCGTGTACCTGGGCTACGGCCTCGGCGTGATTTTGAGTTTTATCGGCGTCAAGCTGATTCTTGAGGCGTTGCACGCGAACACTCTGCCGTTTATCAACGGGGGATCGGGCGTGGAGTGGGCACCGGAGATTTCCGTATCGGTATCGCTGGGCGTCATCGTCGTGACGCTGGCGGTCACTGTTGTCGCGTCGCTGATTCGTAGCGCGATGGATGAGGGGGATGCCCATGGTAACTGAGGTGGCGAGCGTGGACGAGCGCGGTCTGAGCACCGACGAAGTGTTCGAGCGCATGTCGCGCGGCGCGGTGAACCGCGTCAAGGACCGTACGTCGCGGTCGGTGGCATCCATCGTCCGCGAGAACGTGTTTACGCTCTTCAACGCGATCATCGTGGGTGCGTCGATCATCGTCCTGTTGTTCGGCGATCTGCGCGACGGCATCTTCGGCGGTGTCATGGTCATTAATGCGGTTATCGGTATCATGTCGGAGCTGCGCGCCAAGCGCACCCTGGATTCTCTTGCAATCGTGGATGCACCGCAAGCCTCCGTCCTGCGTAACGGCGAGGTGTCGGTAATCCCTGCTCGCGACGTCGTGCTCGATGACGTCATCGAGCTGGCGCTTGGCGACCAGGTGAGCGTGGACGGTACGGTGCTGGCCTCGGCAGGCCTCGAGATCGATGAGTCGCTGCTGACGGGCGAGTCGCGCCCGGTTAAGAAGAAGGAGGGCGATCAGCTCCTGGCTGGCACGAGCGTCGTTGCCGGATCGGGACGCATGGTCGCCACGGCAGTCGGCGAGCGTGTCTACGCGCAGGGCCTGTCCGAGCAGGCACGTGCCTTCACCCGTACGATCTCCGAGATCCAGGTGTCGATTAATCGCGTCCTGCAGGTTGTCTCGGTCATGCTGCTGCCGATTGTTGCCTTGACGTTCTATTCGCAGAATCGCATCGCGGGCGGCTTAGGCGGGGACTGGCGAGAGGCCTTGGTCCTGTCGGTTGCCTCGGTCATCGGCATGATCCCCCAGGGCCTCGTACTTCTGACTTCGATGAACTTCGCGATTGGGTCGGCGACGCTGGCCCGGCGCGGGGTCCTCGTGCAGGAACTTCCGGCCGTCGAAGTTCTCGCCCGTGTCGACTGCCTGTGCCTGGACAAGACGGGCACGCTCACCACCGGCGGCATCCGCGTGCGCCAGATCGACGTGATCTCGGGCGACGAGGCACTCATTCGCCGCGCGCTCGCGACTGCGTCGAGCGACCGCACGAACGCGACCGCGCAGGCCATCTGGTCTTTCCTCGACGAGGAGGCACTGGCGGGCGCTCAGGCGCGCGCACAGTGGAGCGTTCCCTTCTCGTCGGCGCGTAAGTGGAGCGCGTGGGGCACGGACTGCGAGTCCTGGATCCTGGGTGCCCCCGAGATCGTCATCGACGAGGCCGTGGCTGGAAACTCAGCTCTGCTGGAGCGGGTGGGTGGCTTCGCGAGTAGCGGAGCCCGCGTCGTCGCGCTTGTCCGCGCGGATTCGGCTGTCGTGGACGATGAGCTGCCGGAGGCCCGCGAGGTAGCCGCGATTGTGGTCCTGGAGGAGGATCTGCGCGAAGACGTGGCCGAAACGCTCGACTACTTCCGTTCTCAGGGCGTGCACGTGCGCGTCATTTCGGGCGACAACCCGACAACGGTCGGCGCGTTGGCCACCCAGGCTGGACTGACGGCGCCCGACGGCATGCCCGCCCGCCTCATGGACGCACGCGACCTGCCCGAGGACCTTTCCTCCGAGGCATTCATCGACGCAATTGAGAAGCATGATGTCTTCGGGCGCGTGACGCCCGAGCAGAAGCGTGCGATGGTCGGCGCTCTGCAGGCCCGCGAGCACTGCGTTGCGATGACGGGCGATGGCGTGAACGACGCCCTCGCGCTCAAGGATGCCGACCTCGGTATCGCGATGGGCAACGGCACGCAGGCCACGAAGGCGGTTGCGCAGATTGTCCTCGTTGACTCGAAGTTCTCTGTTCTGCCGGGCGTTTTGTCGGAGGGCCGCCGCATCATCGCGAACATGGAGCGCGTCTCCTCGCTGTTCCTGGCCAAGACCACCTACGCGGCTGTCCTCGTGATCGTGACCGCACTGGTCGGCTGGCGCTACCCGTTCCTGCCGCGCCAGTTCAGCTACATCGACTCCCTGACGATCGGCATCCCGGCGTTCTTCCTGGCGCTATGGCCCAACCCGCGTCGTTATGTGCCGGGATTCCTCAAGCGCACGCTGTCCCTGGCGATGCCGACGGGTGTCATCCTGGCGGCTGCCGCGTTGACCGCTTTCGGCATTGCCGACGGCCCGCAGGACCGCGAGTCGACGGCGGCGATCCTCTCCCTGATGCTTGGCGCGATCTGGCTGCTGGTCATCACGTCGCGACCGCTGTCCCTGTGGAAGTGGGTTCTGCTCGTGGCCGTCACGTCCGCAACCGTCGGCGGCGTGTTGATCCCGCCCGTTCGCCACTTCTTCTCAACCGTGGCACCGACCACGCATGAGTGGCTCCTCATCCTGTGCGTCGGTGCGGGTGCCGCCTTGCTCATTGAAGTCGCTCAGCGCATCTTTTACGCCCGACAATTCGCTCGCTCCCTCGAGCAATAGCTGGGTAGATACGACACGAGGCCGGTGCGGGAAAAACCCGCCCCGGCCTCGTGCGTGGAAGCGACTCAGAACACCCGGATGACGGGATTCCACTCGCGGATGAGACGAGCCTGGATGACCTCGGCGACGTAGAAGGGATCCTGATTGAGGATCTGCTCGACGTCGGCCTGGCTCTCGGCGTTGATGAGAATCAGCGCGCCGGGAACCTCACCAGCGAGGGGGCCGGACGCGACGTTGATTCCCTGTTCGAGCAAACCGGACAGGAACGCGCGGTGAGTCGGGCGGACTTCGTCCATCGTCTCGGTCATGGAGGGGTTGTAGACGTATTCGACTGCGTAGTATGCCATACGCATAACACTAGCCCTGATCCGCGATTTTGCCTAGGGGACGGATAGGATCAAAGGGTGCATGACAAGCTAATCATCCAGGGTGCCCGCGAACACAACCTCAAGGACGTAAACCTCGAGCTGCCCCGTGACTCCATGATCGTCTTCACCGGCCTGTCCGGATCCGGTAAGTCCTCCCTCGCCTTTGACACGATTTTCGCCGAGGGACAGCGCCGCTACGTCGAGTCCCTGTCCTCCTACGCGCGTCAGTTCCTCGGCCAGATGGACAAGCCGGATGTTGACTTCATCGAAGGCTTGTCACCCGCCGTCTCCATCGACCAGAAGTCGACGTCACGCAACCCGCGCTCGACGGTCGGCACGATCACGGAGATCCACGACTACCTGCGTCTGCTCTACGCGCGTGCCGGCGTCGCGCACTGCCCCGAGTGCGGGGCGCGCATCCAGGCACAGACACCCCAGCAGATCGTCGACCGCGTGCGCACGATGGACGAGGGCACGCGCTTCCAGGTCCTTTCCCCGGTCGTGCGCGGCCGCAAGGGCGAGTACCAGGATCTCATCGACGAACTGCGCTCCGAGGGCTACACGCGCGCGATCATCGACGGCGAGGCCGTGCGTCTCGAGAATGCCCCCAAGCTGGAGAAGAAACTCAAACACACGATCGAGGTCGTTATCGACCGCCTTGTCGTCCGCGAGGGCATGCGCCAGCGCCTCACCGATTCGGTCGAGACCGCGTTGCGCCTGTCCGATGGCCTCGTCGTCATCGATTGCGTCGACCTGGACGAGAACGACCCGGAGCGCCGCCGCCGTTTCTCCGAGAAGCGCGCCTGCCCGAATGACCACCCTCTGGCCCTCGACGAGATCGAGCCTCGCACCTTCTCCTTCAACGCCCCCTACGGCGCGTGCCCGGACTGCGCGGGACTTGGCTTCCGCCAGGAGGTGGACCCCGAGCTGGTCGTCCCCGACGAGGAACTCTCGCTCGCCGACGGTGCTGTCATCCCCTGGAACTCGAACTTCAAGTACCACAAGAAGCTCCTCGAATCCCTGTCCAAGGAACTCGGCTTCGCGATGGGCACGCCCTGGAAGAACCTGCCCAAGAAGGTCAAAAACGCCGTTCTGTATGGCAAGGACTACGAGGTCACCGTCAAGTTCCGCAACCGCTGGGGCCGCGAGCGCTCTTACACGACGGGCTTCGAGGGCGCGGTCAACTACATTGAGCGTAAGCGCGAGGAGACCGAGTCTGCGGCTGTGTCCGAGAAGCTCGACTCCTACATGCGTGAGATTCCGTGCCCGACGTGCGAGGGCGCGCGCCTGAAGCCGGAGGTCCTGGCAGTGCGTATCGGCGACAAGTCGATCGCCGAGCTGTCCGACATGTCCATCTTGGAGGCACGTGAGTTCCTCGCGACCGTCGAACTCGAGCAGCGTGCGCGCGCTATCGCGGCACCCATCCTCACCGAGATCGAGGCCCGCCTGGCCTTCCTCGTTGACGTGGGCCTGACCTACCTGACGCTCTCTCGCGGTGCGGGCACACTGTCGGGAGGCGAGGCACAGCGTATCCGCCTGGCCACGCAGATCGGCTCCGGCCTCGTCGGTGTCCTCTACGTTCTGGACGAGCCTTCGATCGGCCTGCACCAGCGCGACAACCGCAAGCTCATCGCGACGCTCGAACGCCTGCGCGACCTGGGCAACACGCTCATCGTCGTCGAGCACGACGAGGAGACGATGGAGGCGGCCGACTGGATCGTGGATATCGGTCCCGGCGCGGGTGAGACGGGTGGCTGGGTCGTTCACTCGGGGCCGCTTTCCGAACTGCTGAAGAACCGCAAGTCGCTGACCGGCCAGTACCTGTCGGGCAAGCGCCGTATTCTCCTGCCGCCGACGCGACGCCCGGTCGATAAGAAGCGCGTCGTCACGGTCAAGGGTGCGCGCGAAAACAACCTGAAGAACATCGATGTGTCGTTCCCGCTCGGCGTGTTCACTGCCGTCACCGGCGTGTCTGGCTCGGGCAAGTCGACGCTGGTGAATGGCATCCTCTACCGCACACTGGCATCGCGTCTCAACGGCGCGCGCATGGTGCCCGGCCGCCACCGCACGATCACGGGCATCGAACAGCTCGACAAGGTCGTGCACGTGGACCAGAGCCCAATCGGTCGTACGCCGCGCTCGAATCCGGCGACCTACACGGGCGTGTGGGACCAGATCCGCAAGCTTTTTGCCGAAACACAGGAGGCAAAGGTGCGTGGCTACGGTCCGGGACGCTTCTCCTTCAATGTGAAGGGCGGACGCTGCGAGTCCTGTAAGGGCGACGGCACGCTGAAGATCGAGATGAACTTCCTGCCCGACGTGTACGTCCCCTGCGAGGTCTGCCATGGCGCTCGCTACAACCGCGAAACCCTGGAGGTCGAGTACAAGGGCAAGACTGTCGCGGACGTGCTCGACATGCCGATCGCGGAGGCCGCACAGTTCTTCGCGCCGATCTCGCGCATTGCCCGTCACCTCAACACGCTTGTCGAGGTGGGCCTGGGTTACGTGCGCCTCGGACAGAGTGCGACGACCCTGTCGGGCGGCGAGGCTCAGCGCGTCAAGCTTGCTTCCGAGTTGCAGCGGCGCTCGACGGGACGCACGGTGTACGTGCTCGATGAGCCCACGACCGGCCTGCACTCCGAGGACATCCGCAAGCTCCTCCTCGTGCTGCAGTCCCTAGCCGACAAAGGCAACACTGTCATCGTCATCGAGCACAACCTGGACGTCATCAAGAGCGCCGACTGGATCATCGACATGGGGCCCGAGGGCGGCGCGGGCGGCGGCATGGTCGTCGCCGAGGGAACACCCGAACAGGTTGCAACCGTAGAGGAATCATTCACGGGCCAGTACCTGGCGGAGGTCCTCGCGAAGGAGGCCGCGCGCGACGCCGCTGAGTCGTAGGAACCGCTAGGATGAGCCTCATGCTCCCCGCTTACGGTTTGTACGGCTTCGCCTACTACTGGCCCTCCTGGGTTCACCTGCTGGTGATTGCCCTCATGGTCGTGGCCGGCTCTCTCACGCTTAAGGCGCTCGCGGCCCGCTCGGCTGGGCGCAGCCGCGTCTACGGCCTGTCCTGCGGGTTTGTCGCTGGCCTGGGCAACCTGAGCCTGTGTGTGCTCGGCCAGGCGGAGGCCCGTCACGTGTGGCAGCTGGGCACGGTCATCGCGATCTATGCGGTCGTCGCTGTATGCGTGATCATGTCGCTGTTCACGTTGTGGAGCGGCGACAGCGATGGCTTCCTGTGGTCTCGCGCCTTCCACACCCTCCTGCTTGTCGGTATTCTCGTCTCGGCCGCTCTGGAGATTACCCGGCGCACGCTGTTCTGGATTCCGCTGCCCGTCATGGGAGTGGCGGTCCTCCTCGCGTTGTTCGGTGCCTTCGTCGTGGGACGCAACACCGCCGACTAGGGGAGTCCTCGCGCGCGACTCGGCCCCGACCTCGTTCATGGTGACGAGGTCGGGGCCGGTTCGTCGGATCGAGATCCCCTGGCAGGTCGCCGGGCTACTCCTGGTTCTTCTGGGTCTTCGCGGCCTCGCCGGACGCGTAGAGGGCGTCGACCTCGTCGGCGTAGTCGGCTAGGACGCGGCGGCGCTTGAGCTTGAGGGAGGGCGTCATGTAGCCGTTCTCCACGGTGAAGGCCGCATTGACGATGCGGTAACGGCGGATCGACTCGGCTCGCGACACCGCCTTGTTGGCGCGGGCGATTGCCTTCTCCAAGGACTCACGCACCTCGGGCAGGTTCGCCGCCTGTGCCGCGTCCACGACGGGCAGACCGTGAGTGGCCAGCCACTCAGGCAGCATCTCCGTGTCCAGCGCGATGAGCGCGCCGATGTAGGGGCGGTTGTCACCGACGACGATGATGTTCGCGATGAGTGGGTGCGTCGAGAGGGACTCTTCGAGGATCTCGGGGGACACGTTCTTACCGCCCGCGGTGACGATGAGTTCTTTCTTGCGTCCCGTGATGCGCAGGTGGCCACGGTCGTCGATGGAGGCGAGGTCACCCGTCTTGAACCAGCCGTCGACGAAGGCCTCAGCCGTGGCCTCGGGCAGGTTATGGTATCCCTTCGACACGGAGATGCCGCGCACGAGGAGCTCGCCGTCAGGGGCGATCATCATCTGGTTGCCCGGCCAGGGGAAGCCTACCGAGTCCGGAGGGAAATCCTGTGGCGTCTCCACGGAGATCGGACCGGTCGTCTCGGACAGGCCGTAGCCCTGCAGGAGGGTGATGCCCAGGCCACGATAGAAGTTCGCCAGGTCGAGAGCCAGGGGAGCGCCGCCCGAGATGATTGTGTGCAGGTTCGGGCCGAGGATCGCCCGTACCTTCGACAGAACAAGGGCATCCGCGATGCGACCGCGCAGCTTGAGGGCAGCAGAAGGACCGGGGGAGGGCATTGCCGAGGCATCCGGGATGGGCGTCGTGTCCGGACCGGGTCCGGCGACCGCCGACTCGGGCAGAGGAGAATCCACGTAGGCGGTGGCCTTGGACAGGGCACGCGCCTGCTTGGCGGCCCACGCGAACATACGGCCCTTCATGCCGCCGCCCGCCTTAGCAGCGGCCGCGTTGTAGACCTTCTCCATGACGCGCGGAACAACAAGGAGCATCGTCGGCTTGAACGTCGCGATGTCGTCGACCAGGTTGCGGGTGTCCGGAGAGAACGCGGTGATGCCCTGGCCTGCGAGCAGGCAGTACATGACGAATCGCGCGAGCACGTGGGCGACCGGCAGGAAGAGCAGGGAGCGCGACTTCGGGTCGTTGATGAGGACGGGCAGGAAGTCGTAAGCCTGCAGCATCGGTGAAATAAAGTTCCCGTGCGTGAGGACCACACCCTTGGGCATGCCGGTCGTGCCCGACGTGTAGATGATCGTCGCCTCGTCGCTGAGCGTCACGGCGTTGGTACGCGCGCGCACCTGTTCGACGCTCACGCCCCGCGCGGCACTCGTCAGGACACGCTCGGCACCCCGATCAAGGGAGAAGACATAGCGGACCCCCTCCGTGCGCACGGACTCCACCAGCTCGGCCTGCTGCGTGGTCGCCGTGATGACGATGCGCACGTCTGCGTCGGCCAGGATGTGCGCGATCTGCTGGGCCGAGTCCGTCTCGTAGATCGGCACGGTGATCGCACCGCAGGACAAGGTAGCCACGTCAATGAGGGCCCACTCGTAGGAGGTGGGAGCCAAAATCGCGAGGTGGTCACCCGGCTCGAGGCCGATGCCGATGAGGCCGCGCGCGATGGAATCCACTTCCGCCAGGAAGCTCTCCATCGTCACCTTGCGCCAGGCACCCACGTTCGAGCGACGCTCGATCGCGAACTGGCCGGGGTGGCGCTCCACGCGCTGGTGCAGCATCTTCGGGAGGTTCATATCCTCGGTGGCTTCTCGCGTCGCAATCGACTCCCATGAGCCATCGGCGAGCCTACGTACCGTCATTGCGGTCCTTTCGTGGGGTGAATGTATGCCGCTTGTGTGGGGGATCAGTTCTTTGTGAAGCGAGCGAAGAAGCCACGCTTCTTCGCAGGCTGCGCGGAGACTGGGCCGCCGTAGAGGGCGTCGACCTCGTAGGCGTAGTCGGCCAGCACCTTGCGGCGGCGCAGCTTCATCGACGGTGTGACGTAGCCGTTTTCAACGGTGAAGGTAGCGTCGATGATGCGGAACTTGCGGATCGATTCGGCGCGGGAGACGGCCTTGTTGGCGCGCTCAACGGCCTTCTCTAGGGACTCGCGGACCGCCGGCAGCTCGGCGGCCTCGGTGGGCGAGCACTGCGGCAGGCCGTGCTTGGCCAGCCAGTCGGGCAGCATGTCGGCGTCGAGGGTGAAGAGGGCGCCGACGTAGGGGCGCTGGTCGCCCACCACGATGACGTTGGCGATGAGGGGATGAGTGGCCAGAGAATCCTCGAGGACCTCGGGGGAGACGTTCTTGCCGCCCGCCGTCACGATGAGTTCCTTCTTGCGGCCCGTGATGGTCAGCTGGCCCTTGCGGTCGATCGAACCCAGGTCACCCGTGTGGAACCACTTGCCGTCGGGCATAACCTCGGCGGTCTGCTCGGGCAGGTGGTAGTAGCCGGGCATGACGGACTGGCCACGCACGAGGATTTCGCCGTCCTTGGCGATCTTGATGAAGTTACCGGGCAGGGGCAGGCCAACGCCGCCGACGGGGTTCTTGCCGATGTGCTGGACAGCGATCGGGCCGGTCGTCTCGCTCAGGCCGTAGCCCTGGATCAGCGTGATGCCCATGCCCGCGTAGAAGTGGGCGAGATCGGTGGCCAGAGGGGCGCCGCCGGAGACGATGTAGCGCAGGTTAGGGCCGAGGATCGAGCGGATCTTCTTCAAGACGAGCGCGTCGGCGATGCCGTGGCGGATTTTCTTGAAGGGACCTGGGCCAAACGTCTTCTCCGAAGCGAGAGAATAGGCGTGGGCCTGCTTGGCGCTCCACGCGAACATGCGCCCCTTGATGCCGCCGCCCGCCTTGGAGGAGGCCGCGTTGTAAACCTTCTCCAGGACGCGCGGCACGACGAGGAGCACGGAGGGCTTGAAAGCCTTGATATCTGGCAGCAGGTTCTTGATGTTGGGGGAGAAACCGAGCACGCCTTGACCGGAGAGGATGACGTGCATGACAAGGCGGGCGAGCACGTGTGCGACGGGCAGGAAGAGCAGGAGCCGGGTCTCGGGAGAGTCGATGACATCGCCGAGCACCTGGCGCGCACCTTCACTGGTCGCAATGAAGTTCGCGTGGGTGAGAGCCACGCCCTTGGGGTTCCCGGTCGTGCCGGACGTGTAGATAATGGTCGCGATGTCGGAGGAGGACACGGCGGCACGGCGCTTCTCGACGTCCTTGATGGTCACGTCGGTTGCGGCGCGCGCGATCTTACGAATGGCTCCCTGATCGAAGGAGTCGACGGCGAGGGTGAACGAGGGGCGGACCGAGCGCACGAGCTCGGCTTGCTGGGTGGTGGCCGTGAAGACGCGGGTCACGTGGGCGTCGGTGAGGATGTGCTCGATCTGGGACGCGGAGTCGGACTCATAGATCGGCACGGTGATCGCGCCGATCGTGAGGAGGGCGAGATCGAGGAGGAGCCATTCGTACGAGGTCGGGGCCAGGATTGCGACCGCGTGACCTGACTTGACGCCGAGGCCAATGAGGCCGCAGGCGGTGTATTCGACCTGGCGCTGGAGCTCGCCTGCAGTGAGGGAACGCGTGGCACCGACGGAGGAGCGCTGCTCAACGACGACCTGATTCGGGAACTTGATGGCCCGATTGGCCAGCATGTCGGGGATGATGTCGTGTTCTCCGACCTTGTAGGCCGGTTTAATCGTGTAGGAGCCGTCGCGCATGCGCTTCATCGTGTCCTCCGGATGTCGGTTCAAAGACTGAACAATAGGTCTAGAGGTGAGTCTATCGGGTAACGAGCGGCCCCTGCGCCAAAAATGGGGCAGGGGCCGCTCAAGTGACGATTAGATCACAGGTCGTAGTACATCTGGTACTCGTAGGGGTGCACGTAGGCGCGCATCGGGGCGACCTCGTTGGTCTCCTTGTAGTCCAGCCAGGTGTCGATGAGATCCTGGGTGAAGACGTCGCCCTCGGTGAGGAACTCGTGGTCCTCGCGCAGTGCGTCCAGGGCGGCCTCGAGCGAGCTGGGTAGCTTAGCAATGTCCTGGTACTCGGCCGGGGGTAGCTCGTAGAGGTCCTTGTCGATGGGAGCTGCCGGCTCGATGCGGCGCTTGATGCCGTCGATACCCGCCATGAGGCAGGCGGAGAAGGCCAGGTAGGGGTTCGCGCTCGGATCCGGCACGCGGTACTCCACGCGCTTGGCCTTTGGGGACGTGCCCGTCACGGGGATACGGATGCATGCGGAGCGGTTGCGCGCCGAGTACACGAGGTTGATCGGGGCCTCGAAGCCGGGCACCAGGCGGCGGAAAGAATTCACCGACGGGTTCGTGAAGGCAAGCAGCGCGGGGGCGTGCTCCAGCAGGCCACCGATGAACCAGCGGGCTGTGTCGGACAGGGAGCCGTAGCCACGCTCGTCGTAGAAGAGGGGTTCGCCGTTCTTCCACAGGGACATGTGCGTGTGCATGCCCGAGCCGTTGTCGCCGAACAGGGGCTTAGGCATGAAGGTCGCGGAATGACCGAACTCGAGGGCCGCGTTCTTGATGACGTACTTGAACTTCATCATGTCGTCGGCCGCGGTCTGCAGAGTCGCGAAACGGTAGTTGATCTCCTGCTGACCGCCCGAGCCGACCTCATGGTGGGCGCGCTCGATCGTCAGGCCGACCTGCTCGAGGAGGCGGCTCATCTCGTCGCGCACGTCCGCGTACTTGTCGGCGGGGGAGACGGGGAAATAGCCGCCCTTGATGGGCACCTTGTAGCCCATGTTGCCGCCCTCTTCTGCGCGACCGGTGTTCCAGTAGGCCTCGGGGGAGTCGACGGAGAAGAACGTGTTGTGCGGGGTGACCTGGTAGCGCACGTCATCGAAGAGGTAGAACTCGGCCTCGGCACCGATGAAGCACTCGTCCGCGATGCCGGTCGAGCGCAGGTAGGCTTCGGCCTTGGCGGCCACCTGGCGCGGATCGCGCGAGAAAGGCTCGTCGGTGAAGGGGTCGACGATCGAGAAGTTGACGACCAGGGTCTTACGATCACGGAACGGGTCGACGAAGGCGGAGGAGATGTCCGGGATGAGCTTCATGTCGGACTCGTGGATGGCGGTGAATCCGCGCACCGAGGAGCCGTCGAACATGAGTCCGTCCGACAAAGCGGCGTCCAGGAATTCGCTCACGGGGATCGTAAAGTGCTGCTGAACACCGGGGACGTCACAGAAGCGCACGTCGACGAGTTCAATGTTCTGCTCGGAGATAAAGTCTGCGACCTCTTGGGTGGAGGTGAACATGAACGTCCTTCTTTGTGGGAGAGATGTACTCAATGGTCAAGAACCGGTCAATTCGTAACCAAGCTCAGTATATGCCTACGGGTGGCGCGCGCGTGCCTTAGTTTCATCATTCAAAGGTTTCATGACATAGAGCACGCCCAACGTGGGTGCCGGGCACTCCCAGCCCCGGCCTCGTACCCTGGGATCGTGGCAGATCCTTCGACGTACAGGCCCCGCACGGGGGACATTCCGACCTCGCCGGGCGTCTACCGATTCTCAGATCCGCAGGGCCGCGTCATCTACGTCGGCAAGGCCAAAAACCTGCGTAATCGCCTCACTAACTACTTCCAGGACCTGGCGAATCTGCACCCGCGCACCCAGCAAATGGTGACGACCGCGAGCGCCGTTCAGTGGACCGTCGTGCGTTCCGAGGTGGAGGCCCTGACGCTGGAGTTCACGTGGATTAAGGAATTCAATCCGCGCTTCAATGTCATGTTTAAGGACGACAAGTCCTACCCGTACCTGGCGGTGTCGATGGGGGAGTGTTTCCCCCGCGTGCAGGTGACCCGCGAGCGTAAGCGGGCGGGCTCGCGGTATTTCGGTCCGTACACGCAAGTGTGGGCGATTCGCGAGACGATCGATCAGCTCCTGCGCGTCTTCCCGATGCGCTCGTGTTCGGCGGGTGTGTTTCAGCGCGCGAAGGCGCAGGGACGGCCCTGTCTGCTCGGCTATATCGACAAGTGCGCGGCCCCGTGCGTGGGTCGCGTGTCGATGGAGGAGCATCGCGCGCTTGCCGAGGGACTGTGTCAGTTCATGGAGGGGCGCACCGGGCCCGTGATTCGCGACCTGGAGGCGCAGATGCGCCAGGCCTCGGCGGAGCTGAATTTCGAGCGTGCGGCGAAGCTGCGTGACGATGTCCTGGCGTTGCGCACGGTGCTGGAGCGTAACGCTGTGGTGCTCGATGACGGGGCGGACGCGGATGCGTTCGCGCTCGTCAGCGACGACCTCGACGCTGCCGTTCATGTTTTTCATGTGCGCGGCGGGCGCATTCGAGGAACGCGCGGCTGGGTCATCGAGCGCGTCGACGGCGCAGACGACGCTGCCCTCATGTCGCGCCTCCTCGAGCAGGTGTATTCGTCTGCGTCACCGGACGAGGCCGGGGCTGGGAAAGGCATGAAGGTGGCGGCCGTGAGCGTGGACGACGTTGCGCACACTCCCACCTCGGCGATTCCACGCGAAGTGCTGGTCTCTGTCGCGCCCGAGGATCAGGAGACGATTGCGAGCTGGCTGGGGCAGACGCGCGGTGCGTCCGTGTCTGTGCACGTGCCCAAGCGCGGTCCGAAGGCTCAACTCATGGAGACGGTCACGGAGAACGCCCGGCAAGCCCTCGCCCTGCATCGCACGAAGCGTGCGGGTGACATTACGGCGCGCTCGAAGGCGCTGGAGCAGCTCGCGGAGAACCTTGACCTGCCCAGCGCGCCCCTGCGCATCGAATGCTACGACGTCTCGCACACGGGCGGAGAAAACCAGGTCGCCTCGATGGTCGTCTTCGAGGATGGTATGCCACGTAAGGACGCCTATCGCACCTACAACATCCGCGGCGAGGACGGCAACGGAACCCCCGACGATACGAGCGCGATGAACGAGGTCCTCACCCGCCGCTTCTCTCGCCTCCTCGCTGAGGAAGCCGGTGTTGATGGGGAAGATGAGGATGGCGTCGCCTACGCCTCTGGCCTGATCGATGCGACGACGGGACGCCCCAAACGCTTCTCCTACCGACCTGACTTGGTCGTTGTGGACGGCGGCCTGCCTCAGGTTAACGCCGCGCGAGCCGCCCTGGACGCGGTGGGCGCGGACGTGCCCGTCGTCGGCCTGGCCAAGCGCCTGGAAGAGGTATGGATCCCAGGCGATGAGTTCCCGCTCATTCTGCCGCGCACCTCGGAGGCTCTCTACCTCCTGCAGTACCTGCGCGACGAGTCACACCGCTTTGCGATCACGAAGCATCGCAAGCGCCGCTCGAAGGCGCAGCGTCGCTCGGTCCTCGATTCCATCCCAGGGCTTGGACCCGCACGTCAGGCCGCACTGCTCAAGCATTTCGGCTCTGTCAAGCGGATCCGGGAGGCTTCCGTCGAACAGATTGCCGAGGTCAAGGGCGTGGGACCCACCCTCGCGGCTACGATCCGCGATAGGCTAGTCACATCGTCGAGGGAGGACACACCATGACACTGACGCTTCCCCTGCCGTTGCCGGCGCGCGTGCTGCTGCTGGGTTCTGGCGAACTCGGCAAGGAGGTGACGATCGCCCTGCAACGCTACGGGTGCACCGTCATCGCGTGTGACTCCTACGGCAATGCCCCCGCGATGCAGGTCGCGGACCAGTCACGCGTCTTCGACATGAGTGATCCGGCTGCCCTGAGCGCCGTTCTAGACGAGAGTGACGTCGACCTCATTGTCCCCGAGGTGGAGGCCATTGCCACTGACTGCTTGAGCGCCTCGGAGGAACGCGGTGTGCGCGTCGTCCCCAACGCCTTTGCCGTCCAGGCCACGATGGACCGCCAGCGCATCCGCACCCTTGCCGCGTCCCTGCCCGGCGTGCGCACCTCGGCTTTCCGCTTCGCGCACAGCGCAGCTGAGCTGGCCGCCGCACTCGACGAGATCGGCTACCCAGCTTTCGTCAAGCCAACGATGTCCTCCTCCGGGCATGGCCAGTCCCGCGTGACCGGCCCCGAGCAGGCCACATCCGCATGGACTCACGCCGAGCAGGACGCGCGTGCGACTACGGGTGTCGTCATCGTCGAGGAAGGCATCGACTTCGACTACGAGATCACCCTGCTGACCGTGCGCTCCTGGGATGCCGCAACGGGCACGGTCACGACGAGCTTCTGTGCGCCTATCGGGCACCGCCAGGAAGGTGGCGACTACGTCGAATCCTGGCAGCCCATGGCCATGAGCGGGTCCGCCCTGGAACGCGCCCGCACAATGGCCAAGGCCGTCACCGATGCGCTCGCACAGGCCGGTAACGGCCCCTGCCTGGGACTCTTCGGCGTCGAATTCTTCGTGCGTGGCGACGACGTGTGGTTCTCCGAACTCTCTCCGCGTCCCCACGACACGGGCATGGTCACCATGGCGACGCAGGCACAGTCCGAATTTGAATTGCACGCGCGCGCGATCCTCGGCCTGCCCACCTCCACCGCACTGGCCTCTCCGGGTGCTTCCGCTGTCATCAAGTCCACCCGCGCGATTGACACCCCTGCCTACCGCGGTGTCGCCACAGCCTTGGCTACCGCCGACATCGTTCGTATCTTCGGCAAGCCGATCAGCCGTTCTGGCCGCCGCGTTGGCGTCGTCGCGGCCACCGCCACGACGCCCAAGGAATCGCGTGTCATCGCCCGCCGTGCAGCGGCGGCCATCACCATTGACGACGCACAGAACCCCAGCTAATCAGACATCCCCACGCACTCACCGCACTCCCAAGGAGGACATCATGACCGACCACGCACCAGGCGGCGCGCCCCGACTGACCGACGCCACGGCCTCGTCCACGAGGGAGGAGAACCCGCGCACCTTCCCCGAGGGCATCCCCGTGCGTGACGCCGCCCGTACGCGCTTCGAACCCCGCGCATCCAACGAAGTCCTCATCATCACCGGCTACTCGGGTGCCGGACGAACCGGTGCCGCCCGTGCCCTGGAAGACCTCGACTGGTACGTCGTCGACAACCTGCCCCCGACGATGCTTCCCGCGCTGGTCGGCATGATGTCGAACGACCCCGCAGCCGGCGTGCACCGCCTGGCCGTCGGTGTCGACGTGCGCTCGCGTACCTTCTTCCGCACCCTGGACGCCACTCTCGAACAGCTCAAGGGCGCGGGCATTGCCTACCGCGTCATCTTCCTTGAGGCCAGTCCCGAAACCCTCGTGCGCCGCTACGAATCCAATCGACGCCCCCATCCCCTCCAGGGTGCCGGCACCCTCATGGATGGCATCAAGGCCGAAATGCGCCTCCTCGCGCCCCTGCGCCGCGCAGCCGACGAGGTCATTGACACCTCCGACATGAGCGTCCACGATCTCACGCGACGCATCCGCGACATCGTGGCGGGGGAGCAACGCCCCCTCCAAGTCACCGTCGAATCCTTCGGATTCAAGCACGGCCTGCCCCTCGACGCCGATCACGTCGTCGACGTGCGCTTCCTGAAGAACCCCTACTGGGTTGATGAACTGCGTCATCTCACCGGAAAAGACCAGGCCGTAGCCGACTACGTCCTCTCCCAGCCCGGCGCACGCGATTTCGCTCTGGGCTATGCGGATCTTTTGGCCCCCATGCTCGCTGGCTATCTGGCAGAATTGAAGCCATTCGTCACGATTGCCATCGGATGCACGGGCGGAAAGCACCGCTCCGTTGCCTGCTCCGAGGCCATCGCCAAGCGCCTGCGCGAGCACGGACATTCGGTGCGCGTCATGCACCGCGACATTGGGAGAGAGTAATGCCCTATCTTGATGCAGCTGGCTGGGTTCAACGAGGAGAATCCGGCCAGTCCATCGTCGCCCTCGGTGGCGGACACGGCCTGTCCGCCACCCTGAGGGCCCTCCGACATATCACCCGCGCCCTGACGGCTGTCGTTACCGTCGCCGACGACGGCGGCAGTTCCGGTCGCCTCCGCCAGGAAATGACGATCCTGCCCCCGGGCGACCTGCGCATGGCCCTGGCCTCCCTCTGTGAAGAATCCGAATGGGGACTCACCTGGCGCGACGTCATGCAGCTGCGCCTGGACACGACCGGTCCCCTCAATGGACACGCGCTCGGTAATCTGATCATCTCTGGACTCTGGCAGCTCCTCGACGACCCGGTTGAAGGACTCGACTGGGTGGGGCGTCTGCTCGGCGCGCAAGGTCGTGTCCTGCCCATGGCGACCACCCCCATCGACATTGAAGCCGACATGAATGACGACGGACGCTGCTACGTCGTTTCCGGCCAGTGCAAGGTTGCCATCGCGCCGGGTACCGTTGAGCATGTGCGTATCACCCCCGAGGCTCCCGAGGTTCCCGCCGCCGTCATCGACGCCATCTCCGAGGCCGACTGGGTCGTCTTGGGTCCCGGCTCCTGGTACACCTCCGTCATCCCGCATCTGCTTGTCCCCGAGATTAACCGAGCTCTGGCCACGACCGACGCGCACCGCGCGCTCGTGCTCAATCTCGCCCGCCAGCGCGGCGAAACCGACACCATGTCCACAGCAGACCACGTGCGTGTTCTGCGCGAATACGCGCCCGCCCTCAAACTCGACGTCATCGTCGCCGACCCCACCGCCTGTGATGACATTGACGACCTGATCGTTGCCGCCGAGGAGTTGGGTGCCCGCGTGCTCCTGCGCCAGGTACGCACCGGTGACGGTGCCCCGCACCACGACCCCCTGCGCCTCGCCGCAGCGCTGCGTGATGCGTTCGACGGCTTCCTCGGTGAGGTCGGCCAAGCCGAAACGTGGTTACCTTAGAAGCTGTTGCCCGCTGACAAACGACATCACATCGCTGGGAGAATCAGTGTCCCTGACATCAGACATGAAGGACGAGCTCGCGCGCGCCATCATCACAACCCCTTCCGAGGTAGCCGCCGAAGTGAGCGCGACGCTGCGTTTCGCCGGGGGACTCCACCTCGTGGGTGGGCGTATCCTCGTCGAGGCTGAGCTCGACTCACCCGTGGCCGCCCGTCGCCTTCGGGGCTACCTGCAGGCCCTCTATAACGCTGAGTCCTCCGTCGTCGTTGTTTCCGGTTCCTCCCTGCGCCGGGGCAAGCGTTACGTCGTGCGCGTCGTCCACAAGGCAGACGAGCTTGCACGCATGACCGGCCTGGTCGACTCCATGCGCCGACCCGTGCGCGGGCTTCCCCCCGTCCTCGTCGCGTCGGGCACAGCCGAAGCCTCAGCCATCTGGCGTGGTGCATTCCTTGCTCGCGGCTCCCTCATGGAACCCGGACGCTCCTCTTCCCTCGAAATCACGTGCCCGGGTCCAGAGGTTGCCCTTGCGATGGTCGGCTGCGCGCGCAAGCTCGGGGCAGCTGCTCGCTCGAAGGAAGTACGCGGTACTGATCGCGTGTCCGTCCGCGATTCGGACGCAATTGGCACCCTGATTTCCGCAATGGGGGCACCACAGACCTTTGAGGCCTGGCAGGAGCGCCGCGAACGTCGCGAGGCTCGAGGCAGTGCCAATCGATTGGCCAACTTCGACGACGCGAACCTGCGCCGCTCCGCCCGAGCTGCCGTCGCCGCCGGTGCTCGCGTCGAGCGCGCCTTCGAGATTCTTGGGGATGACGTGCCCGCTCACCTGCTCGAGGCGGGAACCCTGCGCCTCCAGTACAAGCAGGCCTCCCTCGAGGAGCTTGGCAAGCACACGAATCCGCCGCTTACCAAGGATGCTGTCGCCGGGCGAATCCGCCGCCTCCTGGCCCTCGCCGACAAGGTCGCACACGAACGAGGTATTCCCGATACAGAATCCGCGCTCACCCTCGACATGCTCGAAGAAGACTAAAGATTTCGCCTCTGTTACGTTCGTCCCAGTTCAAACGAGAATTACCCCACGTGCGAATTTCTAAATTGGGGTGTGACAGAGTCCGCTTTCGGGTGTAAATTAGGAAGTGCTGGAACCGCAGAAACCTGCGGGCCGGGCTGGCAACCCGCACGCCCGGTTGCATCGAAAACCGTGCCCTGTGAGGGGCACGAGCAGGAGGAACCATAGTGACCACCCGCGTTGGCATCAACGGCTTCGGCCGCATCGGCCGTAACTTCTTCCGCGCCGCCCTCGAGCAGGGCGCGGACATCGAGATCGTCGCCGTGAACGACCTGACCGACAACAAGACCCTCGCTCACCTGCTGAAGTACGACTCGATCACGGGCCGCTTCCAGGGTGAGGTCTCCTACGACGACGAGGGTATCGTCGTTGACGGCAAGCACATCAAGGTGCTCGCTCAGCGTAACCCCGCCGACCTGCCTTGGGGCGAGCTCGGTGTTGAGGTTGTCGTTGAGTCCACCGGCTTCTTCACCGACGGTGAGAAGGCCAAGGCTCACATCGAGGCTGGTGCCAAGAAGGTCGTCATCTCCGCTCCCGCGAAGAACGTCGACGGCACCTTCGTCATGGGCGTGAACGAGGCCGACTACGACAACGCCACGATGAACATCGTGTCGAACGCCTCCTGCACGACCAACTGCCTCGCCCCCCTCGCCAAGGTTCTCGAGGAGAACTTCGGCATCGAGCGCGGCATCATGACGACCATCCACTCCTACACGGGTGACCAGCGCGTCCTCGACGCCCCCCACAAGGATCTGCGTCGCGCCCGCGCCGCGGCCCTGAACATGATCCCCACCAAGACCGGTGCTGCTCAGGCCGTCGCCCTGGTTCTGCCCGCTCTTGCCGGCAAGTTCGATGGCCTCGCCGTCCGCGTTCCCACCCCGACCGGCTCCCTGACCGACCTCACCTTCATCGCGAAGAAGGAGGTCTCCGTCGAGGCCGTTAAGGCTGCCGTCAAGGCCGCCGCCGAGGGTGAGCTCAAGGGTGTTCTGAAGTACACCGAGGATCCGATCGTCTCCTCCGACATCGTGGGCGACCCGCACACCTCGATCTTCGACGCCACCGAGACCAAGGTCATCGGCAACCTCGTCAAGGTCCTGTCCTGGTACGACAACGAGTGGGGCTACTCGAACGCTCTCGTTCGCCTCACCGCCCTCGTCGGTTCCAAGCTCGCCTGAGAGCACTGACGATACAGCCATGAGCTGACAGTGAGATGCCCGTGCACGCACGTGCACGGGCATCTCGCACACCACCTTCGTTTTCTTTCCACCGAAAGGATTCCCCCATGAGGACCATTTCCTCCCTGGGCGACCTGCGCGGCAAGCGCGTCCTGGTCCGTTCCGATTTCAATGTTCCGCTCAAGGACGGCGTCATCACTGACGATGGCCGCATCCGCGCGGCGCTGCCGACCCTCAAGACGCTGACCGATGCCGGTGCCAAGGTCGTCATCCTGGCCCACCTCGGCCGCCCCAAGGGCAAGGTCGACCCCGCATTCTCGCTGGCCCCCGTCGCCAAGCGCCTCGCCGAGCTCTCCGGCGTGAAGGTCACCCTGGCCACCGACGTCGTCGGCGAGTCCGCCGCTGCGACCGTTGCAGCCCTCGGTGAGGGCGAGATCGCCCTGCTCGAGAACGTCCGCTACGACGCCCGCGAGACCTCCAAGGTCGACGAGGAGCGCGAAGAACTGGCCCGTGAGTACGCCAAGCTCGGTGACGCCTTCGTTTCCGACGGCTTTGGTGTCGTCCACCGCAAGCAGGCCTCCGTCTACGACATTGCCAAGCTGCTGCCCTCGGCCGCTGGCCTGCTCGTTCTCAAGGAGATCGAGTCCCTGTCCAAGGTGACTGGCGACCCCGAGCGCCCCTACGGCGTTGTTCTCGGCGGTTCCAAGGTCTCCGACAAGCTGGGCGTCATCGCCAACCTGCTGAAGAAGGCTGACATGCTCTTCATCGGCGGCGGCATGGCCTTCACCTTCCTGGCCGCACAGGGCTACTCGGTTGGTAAGTCCCTGCTCGAGTCCGATCAGATCGACACCGTCAAGGGCTACATTGCTGAGGCCGCTGAGCGCGGCGTCGACCTGGTTCTGCCCGTCGACGTTGTTGTAGCCCCCGAGTTCTCGGCTGATGCGCCCGCGACCGTCGTCAAGGTCGACGCCATTCCCGACGATCAGATGGGTCTTGACATCGGTCCCGAGTCCCAGAAGCTTTTCGCCGACAAGCTGGCCACTGCCAAGACCGTCGCGTGGAACGGCCCCATGGGCGTCTTTGAATTCGAGGCATTCTCCGGCGGCACCCGCGCCGTCGCGGAGGCCCTGTCCAAGGGTTCCATGTTCTCCGTCATCGGTGGCGGCGACTCCGCCGCTGCCGTGCGCCTGCTCGGCTTCGACGAGAACACTTTCTCCCACATTTCCACTGGTGGTGGTGCCTCCCTCGAGCTCCTCGAGGGCAAGGTTCTGCCCGGTATCGCAGTTCTGGAGGACTGACTCATGGCACGTACCCCCCTCATGGCCGGCAACTGGAAGATGAACCTCGATCACCTCGAGGCCAACCATCTCGTTCAGGGCTTGGCAATGGCACTGTCCGATGCAGGACATGACTACTCCAAGTGCGAGGTCCTGGTCATCCCGCCGTTCACCGACATCCGCACCGTCCAGACCATCGTTGATGCCGACGAACTCAGTATCAAGTATGGTGCGCAGGACGTGTCGATCCACGACAACGGTGCCTACACTGGCGAAATCTCCACTGAGATGCTCAGCAAGCTCGGTGTCACCTATGTTGTCATGGGCCACTCGGAGCGTCGCGAGTACCACAATGAGTCCGACGAGCTCGTCGGTGCGAAGGCTCGCAAGGTCTTTGACGCGGGCATGACCCCGATCCTGTGCTGCGGCGAGGCCCTCGAGGTCCGCAAGGCTGGCACCTACGTTGAGTTTGTGCTCGGCCAGATCCGTGCCGCCCTCGCCGGCTGGAAGGCCGAAGAGGTCGCCAAGATCGTCATCGCCTACGAGCCTATCTGGGCCATCGGCACCGGCGAGACCGCCTCCGCCGAGGACGCCCAGGAAGTGTGCGGTGCTATCCGCGCCGCCCTGGCCGAGGACTTTGGTGCCGAGACCGCTGAAGCGACCCGCATTCTGTACGGCGGCTCCGCTAAGCCCGGCAACATCAAGGAGCTCATGGCTCAGCCCGACGTTGACGGTGGTCTCGTCGGCGGCGCATCCCTCAAGGCCGATTCCTTCGCCGCCATGGCGAACTTCTACGCCTGAGAGAAGCTAACGCTCCTAGCCATCCTCACCACGTGAGGCGGATCTAACGGGAGCGAGGTGGGGTCAACCGGTGTGCCGGTTGGCCCCACCGTCATTCTCCGTTATACTTATGATGTATGTGCCTCAAATTGGGGCGTGACCGCGATAGAAATTGGACCCACAGTGACCATTCTGAACAACGTGCTGATCGTGCTGATTTTCCTGACCAGCATCCTGCTGACCCTGACCATCCTGATGCATAAGGGGCAGGGTGGCGGTCTGTCGGATATGTTCGGTGGCGGCATCTCCTCGTCGGCCGGCTCCTCCGGTGTCGCTGAGCGCAACCTGAACCGCATCACCATGGGGACGCTGTTCATTTGGCTGGTGTGCATCGTCGGCTACGCGCTGCTGGCGAAGTACGGTCGTTGATCGATCAATGATCGATATCGTTTCCTGGCTCCCCACCATCGCGTGGGGAGCCAGTTTCATTTGTTCTTAACGCCGCGAGCCGCGTCAGTTCCCGAACGCGTTTTCTTCTTCCTTTTCTGCTCGTCTATTCTCGGTGCGGCATCCGCCCAACTCGATGTATGGCAGAGGCGGGGTCACAGTGACCCCGCCTCCTTGTGTGTCTGCAGATCCCCTATGGGAGAGCGATCTGCGAAGCTGCCGCCTCGTCCAGATAGACGCGCGTCGTGGGGGAGAGGACGCCCGCGACGGGCAGGTCGAGGGGTGATGCCCCCGCGAAAGCCGCGCCGAGGGCCGAGGCCTTGGCCGCCCCGGTGGTTGTCAGCCACACCTCGGGGCAGGCTTGTATGACCGGCATGGAGACGGAGATGCGCTCGGGCGGAGGCTTGGGGGAGTTGCGAATCGCCAGGATGGGGCTGGTCTCGCCGGGGTCGATCCGACCCGGGAAGAGTGAGCAGATGTGCCCGTCGGGACCCATGCCGATGAGCGCGATGTCGAAGGAACGCTGCCCCATCACATCGGCCCACGTGGCAGCGAAGGCAGCACAGGCCTCGTCGAGGGATCCGCCGCCCGGAGCCCAACTATCGGAGGTTGGCATGCGCATGAACTCCACGCCTGTGGCCGCGTGGAAGAAGCCCTCCCACGCTTGGTCGTCGTTACGGTCCTCGTCTCCCGCGGGCACGTAGCGCTCGTCAACCATCCACACGCGCACGCGCGACCAATCGATCTCGCCGACGCGGGGGAGCAACGACGGAAGCAGCGAGGTCGTTACCGCGCCACCGGAGAGAGCAAGGTTGATCCGTGCGGGTGCCTCCGCCTCGTCGATGAGCATGCGCAGGCGCGCGAGGAAAGCCTCACCGACCGACTCGTTCAATGCGTCGACTGTCGGACGGACCTCGAGCGTGTGAACGCTGAGCATGTCAGCCCTCCGCCCTGCACTCTGCGAGGCGGGGCAGCTCCGTTGTGAGCAGCTCGCCGTAGTAGACGTCGGGATCGAGGCGGCGCAAGTCTTCCATGAGAGAGTCCTGCACGGAGCGGCGCGCCAGGTTCACGTTGCGATCCTCGAGGCCCGGGCGCGAGAGGCGTGCAACCGAGGAGGTGGCGCTACGTGAGAGGGACACGGTCGTGTCGTCGTCGAAGAAGAAGGTGATGTCCGTGATCGTGTACGCCGAGGCGTCGACGACGCGCTCGACGGGCACGCCCAGCTGGTGATGGAGCCACGCGGCCACCAGGAAAGGGGAGGGGTGCGTCGCGTTGCCGGCCACGCGGATCGACGTCGGAAGGCGGTCGAAGTCTTCGGCGACGGCTGCGAGCAGCGCGCGCCACAGAGTGACGCCCGCCCACGCCAGGTCCGTGTCGCCGGGAGTGTAGACGGCTGACAGGGCCGAGAGCGTTTCCATCGGGCACAGCGTTGCACGCGAATCCGTGATGCGCTTGATGGCCAGGCGACCCAACGGGTGCTCGCCCGGATTCTTCGGTGGGGTCACCGGCCAGTAGGTAACGACTGGCGTATCCGATTGGAGCAGCGGCATGACGAGGGAATCGATGTTCGACGCTGCCTCGCCGCGCGGCTCCAGGATGATGATGTCCGACAGGCCCGCCGCATCTCCGACGCGGATCTGGGCGTTCAGGCGCGCGTCACCTGAACTTGAGTCGGGCTCCACGATGACGATGACGCGGCACGGGTGCTCGCGCGAGACTGCGTCCGAAATTTCGATCGCATTGTCGACGTCAATCAGGTCGGGTACGCAGATGAGGAGTGTGAGGACGCGGCTGAGGGCCGCAGCGCCACGTTCGTCGCGCAGCTCCACGATGCGCGACGCCACCTCGGCGGATGTGGTGTTTTTCAGGGTGATGATCATGGGAGCCTCCAGAAACGGCCATCTCGGGCCAGCATGTCGTGCGCGGACTGGGGACCCCACGTGCCCGGCGCGTAGGGTTCGGGCTGGCCCTGGGTCTCCCAGAAGGACAGGATCGGGTCGAGGATCTTCCACGAGGCTTCGACCTCGCGCTGATGCGGGAACAGGGGAGCGGACCCGACGAGCGCGTCGAGGATGAGACGCTCGTAGGCCTCGGGTGAGTCCTCGGTGAACGCATGGCCGTAGGCAAAGTCCATCGTGACGTCGCGCACCTGCATCGAGGTGCCCGGGACCTTCGCGCCAAGCTTGAGGGTCAGACCCTCATCCGGTTGGACGCGGATGACGAGCGCGTTCTGAGCAGACTCGCTGAGGGCCGAGTTGCCGAAGGGCACGTGGGCGGAGCGCTTAAAGATGACGGCGATCTCGGTGACGCGCTTACCGAGGCGCTTGCCGGCGCGCAGGTAGAAGGGAACGCCCGCCCAGCGGCGCGTGTCCACGAAGAGCTTGATCGCGGCGAAGGTATCGGTCGTCGAGTCGGCGGGGATGCCGTCCTCCTCGAGGTAACCGCGCACCTGGGCACCGCCTTGCCAGCCGCTCGCGTACTGGCCTCGCGCGGTGTCGATGGCCAGGTCCTCGGGCAGGCGAACAGCTGAGAGGACCTTTTCCTTCTCCGCGCGGATTTCCTCAGGAGTGAAGTGGACGGGTTCTTCCATGGCGGTCAGCGCCATGAGTTGGAGCAGGTGGTTTTGGATGATGTCGCGGGCAGCGCCGATGCCGTCGTAGTAGCCGGCGCGCGTGCCGATACCGATGTCTTCAGCCATCGTAATCTGCACGGAATCGACGTAGTTGGCCTTCCACAGCGGCTCGAACATGGCGTTCGCGAAGCGCATCGCCATGATGTTCTGGACGGTTTCCTTGCCCAGGTAGTGGTCGATACGGAAGACGTCCTGCTCGTCGAAGATCTGCGAGATGACGTCGGAGAGTTCGCGCGCCGACTCAAGATTGTGCCCGAATGGCTTCTCGATGATGACGCGTCGCCACTCGCGGCCCTGGCGCTTGTTGAGGCCTGTGTCGGACAGATGCTTGGCGACGACGGGGAAGTAGGACGGCGGGATCGACAGGTAGAAGGCGTGGTTACCGCCGGTGCCACGTACGCTGTCGAGTTCGGCGACGGTGTCGGCCAGACGGCGGTAGGCCTCGGGGTCGTCGAAGGTACCGGACACGAAGCGCAAGCCTGAGCGCAGCTGGTTCCACGTCCCCTCGTTGAAACCGGTGCGGGTGTGAGCTTCAATGGAGGCGCGCACGTATTCCTCGAAGTCCTGCGGACTCCAGTCGCGCCGTGCGAAGCCGGTCAGTGAGAAAGCGGGGTGGAGCAGACCGCGGTTGGCGAGGTCGTAGATGGCGGGCAGGAGCTTTTTGCGTGCGAGGTCACCGGTGATGCCGAAGATGACGAGGCCGCAGGGTGGTGAAATGCGCGGAAGCCTGCGGTCTTGGGGATCGCGCAGGGTGGGAATCTCGTTGCTCACGAGGTAACGCTCCGTTCGCTGGGAATTGGGACGAGGCCGTGGCTCCTTCCGGAATCTCGCGCGGTGTGCGCGGGAGCCGGGGCGACCCACTACGTCTACGAGAATAGGGCTGCTGGCGCGCGAGTGCGCGCCAGCAGCCCTTGGTCAGATCAGGTGACTAAAAAGTCACGACCGTGCGGCCTCGATGGATTCCTTCGCGGCAGCGGTCACGTGCTCGGCGTCGATGCCGTACTCCTTGAAGAGGAGTTCGCCGGGAGCCGAGGCACCGAAGTGCTCGATGGACACCGCGCGACCAGCGTCGCCGATCCAGCGGTACCAGGGCAGGGCCAGGCCGGCCTCGACGGAGACACGGGCGCGCACCGACGGGGGCAGGACTGCGTCGCGGTATTCGCGATCCTGGGCCTCGAACCAGTCGAGGCAGGGGACCGACACGACGCGGGCAGCCACACCCTCGGCGGCCAGGGCTTCGCGTGCCTCAAGAGCGACGGACACCTCGGATCCCGACGCCATGAGGATCACGTCGGGCGTGCCCTCGGTGTCGGCCAGGACGTAGGCGCCGCGCGCCAGGTCCTCGGTGGTGGCCAGACCGGTGCCTTCACCACGAGCGGGGTTAGGCAGGTTCTGGCGCGACAGGATAATGGCGGCGGGGTGGGACTGCTCGAGGATCGCCTTCCAGGAGGCTGCCGTCTCAGCCGCGTCCGCGGGGCGCACGACAGCGAGGTTCGGGATCGCGCGGTAGGAAGCCAGGTGCTCGATCGGCTGGTGGGTCGGGCCGTCCTCGCCCACGCCGATAGAGTCGTGTGTCCACACGTAGGTGACCGGAAGGTCCATGAGGGCGGCCAGGCGCACGGCACCGCGCATGAAGTCGGAGAACACGAAGAAGGTACCGCCATAGGGGCGGGTCAGGCCGTCAGCGGCGATGCCGTTCAGGGCTGCGCCCATCGCGAACTCGCGCACTCCGAAGTGCAGGTTGCGACCGAACTTGTTGCCGGAGAAAGCCGACGAGGACCGGTGCGCGGGGAGGAAGGAAGGCTCTCCCTTCATGAAGGTGTTGTTCGAACCGGCGAGGTCGGCAGAGCCGCCCCATAGCTCGGGCAGCACCGGAGCGATGGCGTTGAGCACCTGGCCGGAGGCGGCGCGGGTCGCCAGCGCCTTGCCTTCTTCGAAGGTGGGCAGCGAGGCTTCCCAGCCTTCGGGCAGGCGGCCGGCGGAGAGACGATCAAGCAGTGCGGCACCCTCGGGGTTGGCTGCCTTCCAGGCATCGAAGCGAGCGTCCCAGTCCTTGCGGTACTGTGCGGCGCGGGCGGTGGCGCGGGCGCGGACCTCGTCCACGAGGGCAGCGTCGACGTCGAACATCTTCTCGGGGTCCGCACCCAGGGCGGCCTTGAGGCCCGACAGGGCTTCGCCGCCGAGCTTCGAACCGTGAATGCCGCCGGTGTTCTGCTTACCGGGGGTGGGCCAGCCAATGATGGTGCGCAGTGCGATGAGCGAGGGCTTCGTGGTCTCGGCCTTGGCGGCCTCAAGAGCCTCATTCAGAGCGGCGGTGTTCTCCTCGTAGGAGCCGTCCTCACCGAGCCAGTCGACGCGTTGAACGTGCCAGCCGTAAGCCTCGTAGCGGGCCAGGACGTCCTCGTTGAAAGCAATGGAGGTGTCGTCTTCGATAGAGATGTGGTTGTCGTCCCAGATGACGGTGAGGTTGCCGAGTTCCTGGGTGCCAGCCAGCGAGGAGGCTTCGGCGGACAGACCTTCTTCGAAGCAACCGTCGCCGGCGATGACGTAGACGTTGTGGTCGAAGACGGACTCGCCGAGCGGGGTCTCGGGGTCAAGCAGGCCATGGACGCGGCGGGCATTCATGGCGAAGCCGACGGCGGAGGCGATGCCCGTGCCGAGCGGACCGGTCGTGATCTCAACGCCCTTGGTGTGGCCGTATTCGGGGTGGCCCGGTGTCAGGGATCCGGCGGTGCGCAGCTTCTTGATGTCGTCGAGCTCGAGGCCGAAGCCTGTCAGGTAGAGCTGGACGTACTGGGTCAGTGACGAGTGGCCAGCGGAGAGGATGAAACGGTCACGGCCGATCCATTGAGGATCGGCCGGATCGACGTTCATGACCTTGTTGTAGAGGAGGTACGCGGCGGGTGCGAGCGAGATGGCGGAACCGGGGTGTCCGGATCCGGCTTGCTCAACGGCGTCTGCCGCGAGGAGCTTTGCGGTCTTCACAGCTGCATCGTCAATATTGTCCCATTGAAGTGTCACGTCGGCCTCCAGCCGTATATAGGCCCCAACATCGGGGAAAGGAAATGGTTACCGGGTCACATATTAGCGAAAATGTGCGAACGCGCATAGGGATTGCGCACATTTGTTGGAATCTCGCTTACTCTGTCGCTATGACCTCCCTCGAAGCAGCCGTGAACGAGTGGGTGGACTATCTTCGCGTCGAGAAAGGCGCGTCTGCTCACACTGTTTCCAACTACCGCCGCGATGCGTTGCGTTATGCCCGCGACCTGGGTGAACGCGGCGTGGTCAGTCTCGCTGACGTGAATGCGCGTGACATCGAGGATTACACGATGAGGCTCGCGTCTGGGGAGGTGACCGGAAGTCCCGCAGCGGCCTCGTCGGTCGCCCGTGCCTCGGCAGCGATCCGAGGCCTGCACAAATATGCGCTTACGGAAGGCCTCGTAGGGGTCGATCCAGCAGCCCAGTTGCGTGCGCCGCGCCAAGGGCGTCACCTGCCTAAGGCCTTGACGGTTGACGAGGTTGGCCGCCTCCTTGACGTTGCCCACGCGGACGACTCACCCATCGGCCTGCGCGACTGTGCGCTGCTGGAGCTGCTCTATGCGACGGGCGCGCGTGTGTCAGAAGCCGTGAGCCTGAGCGCGGACGACCTCGACCTCGACGGGGATGTGCCCGTCGTCCGCTTGTTCGGCAAAGGCCGCAAGGAACGGATCGTGCCCGTTGGTTCTTTCGCGGTCGAGGCCGTGGAAGCTTACCGGGTACGTGCTCGTCCCGCCCTGGCTGCGCGAGGCCGGGGGGCCACCGCGTTCTTCCTCAACTCCCGGGGCGGCCCGCTCTCGCGCCAGAGCGCGTGGACCGCTATCCGGCGAGCAGCCGAGGCTGCGCAGCTGGGGGAGAAAATCTCCCCCCACACGATGCGTCATTCATTTGCCACCCATCTCCTCGAAGGTGGCGCGAGCGTGCGCGAGGTGCAGGAGCTGCTGGGGCATGCCTCGGTGGCAACCACGCAGATATATACGGCGGTGACCGCTGCAGCTCTGCGCGAGGTTTTTACACTCTCGCATCCCCGGGCGCGTGGCACCAACGAGATACCCGACCAATGACCTAGGATGGTGACGTGACCGAGAATTCGCATCCGACGCTGACGAACGATCTGCCCGACGGACAGATCGATTTTCCTGTGCCCGCGCCCCTGATGGGCCACGGACCCGCACGCGTGATCGCGATGTGTAACCAAAAGGGTGGCGTCGGTAAGACGACGACCACGATCAACCTGGGTGCCGCGCTGGCTGAGTACGGTCGCCGCGTGCTGATCGTTGACTTCGATCCGCAAGGTGCCGCATCCGTGGGCCTGGGGATTAATACCCTCGACATGGACCAGACCATCTACACGCTGCTCATGAACCCGAGGGCCGACGTTCACGCGACAATCTGCCAGACGGCCACGGAAAACCTGGATATCCTCCCGGCGAATATCGATTTGTCCGCCGCCGAGGTGCAGCTCGTGAACGAGGTCGCGCGTGAGAGTGCCCTGGCCCGCGTGCTGCGCCACGTGGAGGCGGAGTACGACGTTATCCTCATTGACTGCCAGCCCTCGCTGGGCCTGCTTGCCGTGAACGCGCTGACTGCCGCGCACGGCGTCATCGTGCCTGTGGAGGCCGAGTTCTTCGCGCTGCGCGGCGTGGCCCTGCTGGTCGAGACCATCGAGACGGTGCGTGATCGCATCAACCCGCGTCTAAAGATCGACGGTATTGTCGCGACGATGGTCGACCTGCGCACGTTGCACTCGCGTGAGGTTCTCGAGCGCCTGCAGGAAGCCTTTGGCGATCTCATCTTCGACACACGCATCGGGCGAACGATCAAGTTCCCGGACGCGTCCGTCGCGACGGAACCCATCATCTCCTACGCGCCCAACCACGCGGGAGCGCACGCGTACCGCCGACTAGCGCGTGAAATCATCGCCCGTGGCGACGCCGCCTGACACGATCGAGGTTCAGGGGGAGTTCGAGCTTTTCGCCGTTTCCCTCCCCGTCTTCGAGGGTCCTTTCGACCTGCTCCTGTCGCTCATTGCGCGTAAGAAGCTCGACATCACCGAGGTGGCGCTCGCCCAGGTGACGGACGAATTCATCGCCTTCATGAAGGCGTCTCCTGACCTGTCTCGTACGACGGAGTTCCTGGTGGTCGCCGCGACTCTCCTCGACATGAAGGCCGCGCACCTGCTGCCTCGTTTTGAGGAAGACGAGCAGGCGAGCGATGCCGACCTGGAGGCCCGAGATCTGCTGTTTTCCCGGCTCCTGCAGTACCGTGCCTTCAAAGAAGCCTCGAAGGACATCGGCGAGCGCATGAGGCACTTCGAGACCTATGTGGCGCGCGACGTCCCCCTGGAGCCGCATTTTGCGACCCTGCTGCCCGAACTCGCGTGGATCACGAGCCCGCAGGACCTCGCACGCCTAGCTGCCGACGCACTTACCGCCTCGGTACCCACCGTCCAGGTTGGGCACCTGCATGACCCGGTTGTACCCGTGCGTGAACAGGCACGCGTCGTGGCGACCGCCCTCGCGGCGGAGGGACAGATGACGTTTCGCGACCTCGTTGCCGACGCTGCGACGCGCGCCGTCGTCGTCTCCCGCTTCCTGGCATTGCTGGAACTCTACCGGCGTGGTGTTGTCGAGTTCGCCCAGGACGAGGCCCTGGGAACCCTCACGATCACGTGGACTGGGACCGATGCGGAGGTCGACATCGACGTGGATGATGACGTCGGTCAGGTGAGCGCGGGCTGTGCCACGGCCTCGTCGGTGGATGAGGAAGCCGCAGCGGAAGGAACCGATACCGATGAGTGAGTACGATCTGCGCGCCCCGATTGAGGCGATCCTGATGGTCATCTCGGAGCCTGTCACTCCCGAGGACCTGGCAGCCGCGCTGGGAACGGAGGTTGCGGACGTTGAGGCAACGCTGCGCGCCCTGGCGCACGAGTACCTGGGGGAAGGCGGTGCCCGAGTCCGCGGCTTCGAGCTGCGCGAAGTGGCGGGCGGCTGGCGCATCTATTCCGCGCGCGCCTACGCCGACGTCGTCGGACGTTTCGTTGTCGGCTCCTCCCACGCGCGGCTCTCGCAAGCCGCACTCGAAACGCTGGCAGTCATTGCCTACCGCCAGCCGATCTCGCGCGCTCGGATCGCCCGTATCCGCGGCGTCAACGTCGATGGCGTCGTGCGCACCCTCCTTGCCCGAGGACTCGTGGAAGAGACAGGTACGACACCGTCCGGGGCGCGCCTATACGGCACGACCGGGGAGTTTCTTGAGAAAATGGGGATGACGAGCCTGTCAGAGCTGGTACCCTTGGCACCTTACTTGCCGAGCGCCGATGCGCTGGATGAATTGGAGGAAGAACTATGAGGGCTAACCCCTACACCGAGGGGGGCGTGCGCCTGCAGAAGGTACTCGCCCAGGCCGGCGTCGCGTCCAGGCGCGCGTCCGAACAGATGATCGCGGATGGCCGCGTGAGCGTCGACGGCACGGTCGTGCGCAGCCAGGGCGTGCGCGTTGACCCCGCAACGCAGGTCATTCACGTCGACGGCGAGCGCCTGATTCTCGACGAGACGAAGCACATTGTGCTGGCCGTCAACAAGCCGATTGGGACCGTCTCTACGATGAGCGACCCGGAGGGACGCCCCTCGATTGCCGATCTGATCGCTGATTACCCCGAGCGCCTCTACCACGTGGGTCGCCTCGACATTGATACGTCCGGTCTGCTGCTGCTCACCAACGACGGCGAGCTGGCGAATCGCCTCACCCACCCCAAGTATGAGATCCGCAAGACCTACGTGGCGCGCCTGCACGGCGACGTGAAGCCCGGCGTCAAGCGTAAGCTCATGAACGGTATCGAGCTGGAGGACGGCCCCATCAAGGTTGACGCCTTCCGCATCGTTGACACCTACGGCGACATCACGACCGTTGAGATCGTCGTGCACGAGGGCCGCAACCGCCTGGTGCGCCGCATGATGGAGGCCGTCGGCTACCCCGTGCGCGAACTCGTGCGCACCGGCTTCGGCCCAATCTCCCTCGATCACCTCAAGCAGGGCACGACTCGTCGCGTCAAAGGCAATGCCTTGACCGCGCTGTACGGGGCCGTCGGCCTGTGAGCGCACCCACGCGCGTCGTCTCCACGGTTGGCCCGGTTCTTATCATTGGTTCGGGCCTCCTGGGTGCATCCCTCGGCCTGGCGTTGCGAGCCGGGGGAGTGCGCGTCTACCTCGAGGACGCGTCGCCGACGTCGCTGCGCCTTGCGTCCGACGTGGGCGCGGGAGTCGCCTTTGGTGACGCTATCGACGAGGCCGGGGTGGCCTACGCGGATGCGGGAACGGATGCGCCCGGTTACGAGGCTCCGCGCATCGTCGTGGTGGCTACGCCTCCTGACGTCGCTGATCGTGTCATCGTAGATTCTCTCCTGCGTTTCCCAGGTGCGATCGTCACGGACGTCGCCTCGGTGAAGGACGCGGTCGTCGCCGACGTGCTCGCGACGCTTGAGGAACGCGGTCTGGAGGACGCGGCGTGCCGGTACGTCGGCTCCCACCCGATGGCTGGCCGCGAGCGCTCCGGTGCTGGTGCAGCTGACGCCGACCTGTTTTACGGACGTCCGTGGGTTATCGTGGCGCACGAGACGACGTGGCCGCGCGCGCTGCTGGCCGCGCGTGCTCTCGCAACGGATGTGGGTGCTGTGCCCCTGGAGATGAACGCGGGGACGCACGACCATGCGGTGGCGCTGGTGTCTCACGTACCTCAGCTCGTGTCCTCAATGCTGGCGGCACGCCTCGTGGATGCTCCAGCGCAGGCACTCGGTCTGGCTGGGCAAGGGTTGCGCGATACGGCGCGCATTGCGGCGTCGGATCCTCGCCTGTGGACGGCGATTCTGGCGGGGAACGCGGGGCCGGTAGCCTCGATTCTGCGTGAGCTACGCGCTGACCTGGACGATCTGCTACACCACTTGGATGCGGCGGCCGAGCTGGGGCCGCTGCGCGGCGGCAGCGTTGGCGCGATCAATCGCGTCATGACGGCCGGAAACCAGGGCGTGGCACGTATCCCCGGCAAGCACGGCGGTGCCCCCTCACGGTACCGTGAGGTCGAGGTGCTCATCCCGGACGAGCCGGGTGCCCTCGGTCGTCTGTTCAGCGAGCTCGGCGAGGCCTCGATTAACATCGAAGACCTGGTCCTTGAGCACTCTGCTGGCGCGCAGGCCGGCGTCGCTCGCGTCATGATTGATCCGGCGGTCGCTGACCGCTGCGCCGCAGGCCTGCAGGAGCGGGGCTGGCGGCTCATCACCCATTAGAACAACCTCGATGAGGAGAATGAACGGATGAACGACACGCTGCGTCAGGACGCGATCTCGCGCGTTGGCATCACCATTGCGATCGATGGCCCTGCGGGTTCGGGTAAGTCCACGGTGTCCAAGGAACTGGCGTCGCGACTGGGCATCGGATATCTCGACACGGGGGCGATGTATCGCGCGCTGACGTGGTACGTGCTGGACCGCGGCATCGACCTCGAGGACACGGACGCGGTCGCCGCAGCTGCCAACGAGATGCTTCTGCGCCTGCAGTCCGATCCCGCCGACCCGCACGTGTGGGTGGGGGAGACCGAGGTGACCGCCGCAATCCGCGAACCTCGCATCGCCCTGGCGATTAAGCACATCTCCACGAACCTGAAGGTACGTGCATGGATGGCCTCAGAGCAGCGTCGTCGCATGATGGAGGCACGTCAGCAAGGCTCTGGCATGATCGCCGAGGGTCGCGACATCACGACCGTCGTGTGTCCGGATGCAGACGTGCGCATCCTGCTGCTGGCTGACCAGGAGGCGCGTCTGCGTCGGCGCACCCTGGAGCTCTACGGTGACGCGACGGAGGAGCACATGGAGATTGTGCGCGCCCAGGTTGAGGGCCGCGACAAGGCCGACTCCGCCGTCTCCGAGTTCATGACCGCCGCGCCCGGCGTCGAAACAGTCGACTCGACCGGCCTGGACATCGCCGGCGTGTGTGAGGCCATTCTGGCCTACGTGGATGAGGATCTGGCCGCTCGCGAAGCCTGAGCGCATAACGTCAGTGAGGGGTCCGAGCGTATCGCTCGGACCCCTCGACATTGTTGTTTGCGGACTGAGGGTCGTTTATGCCGGTGTCGTTCGGCATGCCCTCATCGTGTTTGCATCGGTTGTGGGCGGGCCGGGTGAGGGGCGCACTCTAGCGGTAGGTGGGCGGGTACTGGCCGTAGCCCTGTCCGCCCTGCTGGGGCGGATAGTAGCCCTGCTGGCCGGGAGCGCCCCCATACCCGTAGCCGGTGTTTGGCATCATCGGTGTGCCACCGCCGTTCGGCTGGTAGGGCATCGCTTGTGGTCTGGAAGGAACCCCGCCGTTGTAGGTGGGGGCGACCGCGCCATACTGAGGCCCAGCGGGACCTCCGTAGGCGGGAGGGTTCTGTCGCAGCCGCTCCTGCGCGATCCGGGTACGCTTGCGACGGTTGTATACGTTCCAGACGCACACGCCGATAAAGATAATCACCGAAATCGTCCCGAAGACCGGGTCGCTGCTTCCTCTGCCTCCGTGGTAGCGGAAGCGCCTCGTGGGCGCGAGAACGTTGTGGGACGAGGCCGGGGCTGGGTTCACCGAGACGGCGTCGGTCTGCGGGGCGACTGACGCGACAGCAACGATGGTGCTAGCGGAGGTCGGCGCGGCCTGCACGGGCAGCGTAGGGACAGCGAGTGCCATCGTGCCGATGGCGCATGCTGCGGCGAGTGAGAGAAAGCGACGGGACGTCATGGAGGCGGTTCCTTCCAATGGGGAACAACGGCAAATGGGATCCAGCGACAGTGTAGACCCATGCCTATGGGTACTCACTGTATTCCGACGGACGATACTGGTTCGTACGTGCCGTGTGCAGGATGAGAACACGGAACCATCACGATCCTGTGTCGCGGACCACTTTGCTCGGTTTGCGCTCGATTCGAAAGGTGCGCTATAGTTCTACAGGTCGCTGAGGCGACGAACTAAATACGGGCTGTGGCGCAGCTTGGTAGCGCACTTGACTGGGGGTCAAGGGGTCGTGGGTTCAAATCCCGCCAGCCCGACGATGAAATCGCGAGAACACTGAGTGTTCTCGCGATTTTTGTTGCTCATCCACGTGCGACAACGACGTGGACTCCAACGCGTACCGCATGT